>CAZCKE010000117.1:1343-2579 GCA_964499005.1 uncultured Tepidisphaeraceae bacterium | reverse complement strand
AGCGGCGCTGTCCTGTGCCGGCATCCAGCGCGAGGAGCGTAAAATGGCTCCCGATGTAGAGGACATCGTCCACCACCACAGGGACAGAGCGCGTGGGGCTCCCTAGGGCTACCGACCAGGCACGGCGGCCTTCTGGCTGGCGCGGGGCCTCGGCCACATAGCGCTGTTGCTGCAGATCCCCGCCCCACATGGCCCAGTGATGGGTGAGAGAGGTGGAGCTGAGTTGGGTCGTGGGTCTATGGAACACACTGGAGAGGGGGTCAGGCAGGAAAGGTCCAGGGAATTGCCGCCCCGGTGGAACGAGAATGAATTGAACAGGTTCTTCTTGAAGTTGGCGGAGAACGAAGGGGAGCGGCGTTTGCCCTCTCCCTTGCTCTGGTGGCCGGGCAGTGGGCAGAAGCCGCTGGCCTGGTCCCCTTTGATCTTGAGCTGCACGTTGTGCCTTGCCAGAACATCGGCAATCTTGAGGTTCTGGCGAAGCTCCTTGAAATCAACCCAGATGGCCATGATGGTTTTCTCCTTTTTGGGGTCATTGAGTTTGTCTGTTCGATCAGTTGTCGTCCGGCAACATCACGGTCGTCGCCGAGCGGTCCGCTTCCGTGATGATCCAAAATCGAATTCCGGCGCGGTCGTTGTAAGCGGAAAACAGACGCAGCCCTTGAACCAGCGCAATGTCGTTGGCGCGGCGGTCGGCTTCGCCCAAGTCGCCCCAATCACCTTTGCCGTGGCGATCCAGGCAAACCTTCACGTCCTCGGGGTGCAGCTCATCCAACGCCGCGCGCGTAATGACGGTCTCGCCCAATAGAAATAGGGCATTCATGCGAACTCCTTGAAAACGGGTTAAGGAAGAACAAGCCGAAGGACATCCCCCGGCTTCGGAGGGTGCTTTGGTTGTAATGAACGGGAATCCGTCTATCAGCTTGCCATGCCGAGGCGAGTTGCGCAACGAGTCGGCTTGCGCGGCTGGGCCGCAATACGCTGTAGTTCTTTGAGAGGAGATCGGCCCCGCCAGCTACTCCTTCTCATTACTCAAGGAATCAAAAAGCCAGACGCTTGTCTGGCTGGAATGGATTCGCCTTGGTCTTATCGGCGGGACTTTCCTTTTGTCGCCGCCGCTTCTTCGGCGAGCAGGCCTGCGATGTAGCTGTGGGCTTCAAATGCTAGCGCCCCAAGGTTGGCCAGGTCGGCGTAGCCGCAACCCTGCCTCTCCCGCCACCCCCCCGTTTCGTCCCGATA
>CAZCKE010000117.1:0-1333 GCA_964499005.1 uncultured Tepidisphaeraceae bacterium | reverse complement strand
GGCCGAAGTGACCGCCGTCAGGTGAGTGAGCTCGTCGTAGCCGAAGCTCTGCGTCTCCCGCCACTCCTCGTTTTCGTCTCGATACGATCGAGAGATCGTGACGTTGAACATCACGCCTTTGGTCGTCTGGTTCCGCCAGATCGCGGCCTTGATGCTACGGTGGCGGAGGGTGTGGACGGGACGGGGATGGGAACCGGCGCCGCCTTGACCCTGGGCGCCGGGATACGGCTCGGGCGCGGTGCTCTGTTTTGCCATGATGCATTCTCCTTGTGGTTGGCTTCTGATCAGTAGCTAATCATGGAAGGGATTTGCGCGCAAGTGGAGGATCGACGAGAAGAAAGAAGCGTTGGGCATGATATGGATGTGCTAGGCTGATATCGGATGAGTTCCGAGCGGGCGTGCAGATCCTTTGACCCGCCAGTGGCCAGGACGAAATCCGCCTCCGCGTGGAGGTGGGTTTTCCCTGTCCATTGACCGGAGAAGATCATGCCCCGCAAGAATCTTGCCCGCCGCTTCGAGCCGCGATACGGCGTCAATCAGGCGATGCTGGAGATGGAGGCCCAGTACGTCGGCCGCGAGCTGGAGGATTATTGCTTGCTCTCTTTCAACGACTTGAGAGAGAAACTCGCCGAACGGCATCGGTTGATCGCCACGGCCGAGCGGGAGCTTGAGCAACGTCTCTCTCGGCTGGACGACTTCCCGCCAAGCGAGCCCGACCAGCCACGTCAGCCGCCTCAACTACACCTTCCTGATCAATCTGATTTGGAATGCTTTGAACGCTGTCGAGCCTACCGAGAGACAGATCGACACGCGATTGAAGTCTGGGAATTCGAAAGCGGATCGGTATCACACGAAAGTGAGCCTTCGTGATCTACCGATCTCTAGTTCCCGACGTTGCGGCGGAGCTCGTTAAGCGTCTCGACAAAATCGAAATGGCAATCGATGCCCTCGCTCGCAAGCGAGTCGAGAAAGAGTGGTATTCGGTTAACGAGGTCGCGGCCATCGTTGAGAGGACGCCGTGGACGGTTCGGCAGTGGTGCAGGTTGAGAAGAATTCCTGCCTCAAAGCCGGGGCTCGGTTGTGGCTCTTCCAAGTGGTTGGTCTCGCAGGAGACACTTCAACTCATTCAAAATGGCCAGTTACCAAAACCAATAAAAAGCAGCACTCAAAGTGCTGCCCAAAGAACGGGTTAAGGAATAGAGCAATGACCGTCGCCGAAGCGTCAAAGAAACTTGGAATCAGCCGGTCCGAAATGTACCGCCTCATCCATGATCGCCGCATCAGCCACTATCGCATCGGAGGAAAGATCGTGCTCTTGCCTGCCGATCTGGAT
>CAZCKE010000116.1:0-9953 GCA_964499005.1 uncultured Tepidisphaeraceae bacterium | reverse complement strand
AGGAACGCCGGCCAGATTGGCCAACTCCCCTTGCTCCAGCCATTCCGCAATTCTTTGCCCATATCCCGGAGCGAGGATGAGGCTGTGCTGGGCTTTCCATTGTCCGCAACTTTCGCAATACGCACGTGCGGCGCGCTGCCGGGAAATCCCGGTGAGGACCAGGAGCACCACGCCGAATTCCAGCCCAAACCACAGCCAATTCGACACCGGATCGGCCGGTCTATTATTGTGGGGAATCGTTTCGGGCAATTCGTGCGTGGTATCCACACGCATGCGAAGCTGGATATAGCGCGGCAGTAAATCCAGTCGAGCGGCATTCTCATATCCCAGGAACGAGAGCATTCCAAAATAGAAATACCCCAGGTAAAGCACGAGCCCCGCGAAAAGGCCCAGCAAGGCGCCGACGGCAGGCGATCGACATTTGCCCAGATGAATGGTTAAAACCGCGAATCCCGCCACGATCGCCGCGGCGATTCCCGGCACCAAAAACAGCAAATACCATCCCTTGGCATAAAGCGCGTTCATGCCGAATGCCGCGATTGCCGCGATCAACAGGGGAATCGCTGAGAGCGGAAGGAAACGCCTCCAATCGACTCGACCGCTGGGCGTGTAGCGCGCTCGCGCCGCGATGCTTGTCATACGATTCCTCCACGCGATGTCCAATCGCCAGCGAAGGCGACGGTGCCGCCATTTGCCACGGCGCTTCCAATACGATTTGCCAGCTCCTCGGGCTCAGGGCGTAAGCTTGTAGGCTTCTTGCGCCGTGCCGCCGAAGAATCGTTCGCGCTCGGTTTCCGACAGCGATGCCGCCCACTGGCGCAGGGTATCGATCCAGCGCTTGTACCCGCATGCCAACAGGCAAAGAGGCCAATCCGAGGCGATCATCAATCGCTGCGGCGTGAACGCTTCCAGCACCACGTCAAAGTAAGGCTGCAAACTCTGCGGCGTCCAGGTGCGCAAATCGGTTTCGTTCACCATCCCCGAAACCTTGCAATAAACGTTCTGTCGTCGGGCCAGGTCTTTCATGTAACGTGCCCAAGGCTCGAGCTCAGCTGTTCGGATTTTAGGCTTGCCGATGTGGTCCAGGACAAAGACCTGATCGGGGTGCTTGTCGATGAATCGCAGCGTCAGGGGAAGCTGATGCTGGCGAATGAGAATATCGAAGCTGAGCCCGAATTCCTTGAGAAGGGAGACTCCCCGGTTGAAATCGTCGCGAAGCATGAATTGATCTTCAACGGGGGCGAACAGGACGTGGCGCACGCCGCGAAGCTTGGGATGATGGGCGAGGGATTCCAGGTCGGCGCGGACGTGATCGGAGACGAGCGGGACCCATCCGACGACGCCGCGAAGGAAATCGTGCTGCGTGGCCAAATCCAGCAGCCAGCGCGTTTCCTCCATATTCATCCGAAACTGCACGGCGACTGTGCCGTCCACGCCGGCGGATTTGATCGCGAGGACCAATTCGTCCGGGAGGAAATCTTTGCGCAGCGCGGCTCGTGATTCATCGAATCCCGAAAACTCGACGGGATCGTATCGCCAGAAATGGTGATGAGCGTCGATAACCAAGATCGCCTCCAGGAAACCCACAATGAGATTAAGGCAAGTGGCGAACAGAGGCAATTTTAATCGTTGTGACGCGAAAGCCGGCAATTTACCCGACTGGGAGCAGGCTCCCGGTTGTTTCCGATAGCGCTGTCAGCCAGGTGTGCCTGCGCCTATAATTTGACCTTTTAGTGACCGCAGGAGGTTTGATGTCTTCATCGCGCGAGACGCCGTCGGGGAGCAACGTCGATTTGCCACGAATTGAGCGGGCGGTTCGGGAGATTCTTCTGGCGGTCGGGGAAAACCCGGATCGAGAAGGATTGCGTAAAACGCCGTCGCGCGTGGCCAAATCATACGCCGAACTGATGTCGGGGTTGTTCGACGATCCCAAGCGGCATCTCCAGACGGTGTTTCACGAGCGATACGATGAAATCGTACTGCTGCGCGACATCGAATTTCATTCGCTGTGCGAGCATCACCTGCTGCCGTTCACGGGACGCGCGCATGTGGCTTATCTGCCGGACGATCGAGTCGTCGGATTGAGCAAATTGGCGAGATTGGTCGAGGGATTTGCCCGGCGACCGCAGGTCCAGGAGCGGCTGACGACGCAAATCGCCGATGCGCTGATGGAGGAATTGAATCCCATCGGAGCAGCCTGTGTCGTCGAGGCGGTCCACACGTGCATGACCATCCGTGGGGCCCGCAAGCCGGGCAGCGTGATGGTCACCAGCGCCTTGCGCGGGATTTTCAAGGAAAACGCGTCGAGCCGCGCCGAAGTTTTGGCGCTGATGGCGAGCAATCCCAACCCGAAAGTGTAGCCTCCACCGCCGGCAAATTTGACGGGGGCGACGCGGTAGCCATGTTATATCGCCATGACGGCTTCCCCGCGCAACGATGCCGTGCCCGCCTCACGAGAGCTTGGGGACAGATCGATCATCTCAAGGCTTGATCCTCGGGCGGCGCAGGCGATCGTCTGGATTCTTCTGGTCGGCGGCGTCCAAATATGGCTGCTGATCTCCGGAGATTACGGCAATCACCATCAAATCGGACTGCTCCTGGGAGCAATCTTCGTCAGCTTTCTCCCGCCGGCGCGGCGCGGCGCCGAAAAACTTTGGACCGCCATCGCACGTCCCTCGCCACGGACAAAATGGGCGACCGCATTGCTGCTGGCCGTGGGTTGCAGCTTTTACCTGTGCTGGACGGAACGAGGCGAGGAAGTCTGGTTCGGGCTGACTTATCACGATGAAGCGAGTTATTTGATTCAAACCCGAATGCTGGCGGCGGGGCATCTCTTTCTGCCGGCCCATCCGCTGGCTCCATTTTTCGAGACATTTTACGTTTTGACGGAACCGGTTTATGCGTCGATGTATTTCCCGGGAACGGCGCTGATGTACATGCCGCTGATCTGGATGCATCTGCCGCATTACGTGGGGCCGCTGGCGGTGTCCGGACTGTGCGCGGGGATGATCTATCTGATTTTCACGGAATTGCTGGATGGCGGGTCGGGCCTGCTGGCAGTCCTGCTGCTGGTTTCATTGCGGATTTTCCGCATGACATCGATCATGCTGCTGGCACAGGGGCCCGTGCTGCTACTGGGGTTGGTGATGACGTATGCGTGTCTGCGCTGGCGGAAGAATCGGGCCTGGGCCTGGCTGGTGATGCTGGGGGCAGCGGCGGGATGGGCGGGAATCACGCGGCCGGTGGATGGGCTGGCATTTGCGATCGTCCTAGGGGTTGTCATGATCGGGGATTTGCGACGGGAACCGGCGAAGGTCTGGTTCAAGACGGCAATGGTTGTACTGGCGGCGGCGGCGCCGTTTTTGCTCTTGCAATTGCGATTCAATCACGACGTCACGGGGCGATGGCTGGAAACACCATTTTCTTATTACGCCAGACAATATTATCCGGGGCTTGAATACGGGATGGGTCAGACGCTCGATCCTTCACGGCATGTTTCAGATTTGCCGCAAAAGCAATTGCTATATCAGCGTTTAGTCAAAACGGAATTAGTTCCGCTGCGATGGTCGACCCTGCCCGGTTTGCTGGCGCGGCCCCTTCATTTCGTGTTGGGCACTCAGGCGCTCAATCCGCTGACGTTTATCGTGATTCTTTTTCCCCTGTCGATCCTGGCAATTTGGAATCGGAAGCTGTGGACGGTCTGGGGTATTTTGCCGGTTTTTATTCTGCTCTATGCCGGCTATCCGCTGTTCCTGCGGCACTACCTGACAACGATCTTCCCAGCGATCGTGTTATTGCTGATCGCGCCGATCCGCGTATTGAGCGAAGTATTTCCCAAAAGGCAGGATTGGATTCACACGATCGTACCGCTGGGGATCGTGGCGCTGGCGGTCGCGTCATTGCCGCAGTTTGATCGTTTGATTCAGGATCCGTTTATGAATTCAAAGGAGTTGGAGTCGGTTGACCAAAAGCTGGCGCAAGTTGCACCGCCGGCAATCGTGCTGTTTCATTTTGATGCAAGCATGAACAGCACCGATCTGGAACCGGTCTATAATACGGATGTGGCCTGGCCCGACGATGCGCCGGTCATTCGCGCGCATGATTTAAATCCCTCGATCACGGCCGTTGGAAAGCCGGGAGATCGGGATTTGCCCCTTTATCAATATTTTTCACGAATTAATCCCGGCCGAACCGTCTATCTCTATGTGAGGCGTGGAAGCAAAGGACAACTGATCCGCCTGGGTACCGTCACGGAAATGACGCATCGGACATGAGTTGTATAGTAAGTGTCGAATTTAGTATTTATTAAACATCGCGATCAGTCGCCTATTTGTTAGTATTTTGTACGGTATTTTTCTTGACTATTGATTCAAAAACGCTAGATTGATGAAAGCTTTGTTATAGGGAAGTCATGGAAACACTTGGCCCCAAAATTCGGAAACAGCGGCGCAGATTGGGCCTGACTCTGGATGAGTTGGCCGGTCGCGCGGCGATCTCTAAGCCGTACCTTTCCCTGATCGAAACCGGGCGGGTATCCAATCCTCCCAGCGATGAAAAACTGCGCCGGCTGGAGCAGACTTTAGGGTTCGGGCAAGGTGAACTGCTCACGTTCGCACATTTGCAGCGCACCCCTCAGGATGTTCGGGCGATGCTGAAGCAATTACTGGCCGGTAAAGGAACCAATGGCCACCCGGCCAAAAAAGAAGAAGCGGTTAAAAATGGCGAATCGGATCAATCCGATTCGGGGGAAATAGCGGGGGTTTTGCACCAGCTCATTCAGCAGTCGGACATCGGGGTGGAGAAGTTAACTGCCAATGCGGTGCCCGTGATCAATCATGCGGCGGGAGACTATCCCAAGGAGTTTAACGACCTGTCGTATCCGCGGCGGTCGGCCGAACAATACGTGGGATGCCCGGACATGTCGGATAAAGACGCCTTTGCCGCGCGGGTGCAGGGGGACAGCATGACGCCTAAATATCGGGACGGAGACATTGTCATTTTCTCTCCCGCCCTGGCGGCGCGGAATGGGGACGATTGCTTCGTGCGGTTTGCCGACGGCCAGACGACATTTAAGCGAGCTTTTTTTGAACCCCATGAAGCAAACATTTCGCCCGCGCTGCGGCTTCAGCCACGCAATGAGAGATACGCGCCGACGTTCGTCCCCTCGGAACGGGTGGCAGGCCTTTACCGCGCGGTGTTCCGATACCAGCGCGTCGATGAAGAATGAAAGTCTCGCATGCGATTGGCCATCTTTGCCGCCGCCGGTTTGCTTTTGATCTCTCAAATTTCGCGCGCCGGCGATTTGCTGGTGCGGTTGCCGCGTGATGTGCACGCGACATCGACAACCGCCAGCGCCGCCGGAAGCGAATCGGCCGTCACGGGAACCATTCAGGGCAACACGGCTCGATTTACCGATCTGCGGGGCGGGCTATCCTACGATTTGAAAATCGAGTTGGCTGACGGAACCGTCCTTCAGGGGATCGACATGCGATGGCACGATTCCGACCCGCCCAAGGCAAATGCCGGTGATCTCAATAACGACGACCGCTCGCAGATACAGGGGATTTTGAATGTCCCCTCATTTTTCAATCGCTCGGAGATTGCGGCAATTCGAGGGGACCACGATCGGGCGGTCGTGCTCAACCAACTGATTCGCGATCAGACATTTTACGGCGATAAAAATGGAGAGATCATTTGGCGGATCGAGCTGGGGTATTTCAAAAATGAGCATGGAGGCTGGGCGAAATTGCCGCAGGTCCCGAGGATCATTCGGCGCGAGCGATTCGCGAGCAAAGCCGATTTTCAAAAGGTTGCCGCGAAACTGAAATGGACGCCCCCATTAGGGGGGATTTCTGTTCGAGCGGATGGAGTCACGACCCTGGTGATTTCATCGTTGGATGAGCCGGCAAACACCCGTCCTTCGAGCGATGATGAGGGTGGATGAATTATCCGGCGGCCCGAGCCATGTGCAGCGTCTGATCGCACGCGTTGCGAACCACCAGGGCCAGGTCACTTTTGTAAGATGAGAGCTGAATAGATAGGCAGCGGCATTGCCGCGCAAGATGGTTTGTCGTTTCCACGACACGCCGCCGGCCGCTGGACAGGTCTATCATGGGCCAAACCCGGCGAAGGGCAGCGCCGGCATCGAGCGGAGCGCGAATTTTAGCGCGAGGCCAGCGACCGGGCTCGATGATGAATATAGCGCGGCAGGCGGTCTTCCGGACGGCTTCCCAGGGTTGGGCTCGCGAGGAATCGGCGGCGGGAAAATGACCCAGTTTGATGGCTCCAGTGGTGCCGCACAGGACCGACCAGCGGCGGCCGATGATTTTAAACCCGGCGTTTAGCAATGCCGGCAGCTCCCCATCCATGCTGTAGGGCGCGAAAATCAGAGCGCCCCAGCCATCTCGCTCGACCGAGAGTGCCGGGATCAATTCCACGCGACGGCCTCGAAGCAGCGCCGCTAGCGGCCACCAGATCGCGGCCTGCGCGCCGGCGGTGGGATCGATTGACGGCCGCGGCACGACCCAGCTCTGCCAGCAACGCTTAAGCAGATTGATTTCACACATCCCCCAGCGCTCATCCACGAGCCAGTATCGCTCATCCAGGGCATACAGGTGAGTCATTTCGTCGAGCTGGGCAACGAGTCTGGCTACCGGGGAGACGCGGCGGGCGATGTCGTCGTATTTAAAGGGCCCGACCGTGCCATGCAGCACTCCGCCACGATGGATCGCATCGTCCGATACAAAAGGAAGCGTGAGATTTGTAACCGTCTGATCGAAAGCGGTGGGAAAAATCGTAAGTTGAATTGGCTGGCCATGAAGCAGGAGTGGATAGCAATTGGGCTTGCGGTTCACGCGGCCGATCTCCGCCATATTCGTTGCGTGAGTATCGGCAAGAGAGCCAAGCAAGCTGTAGCGTGCGAATTATTAACGTTTCAGATCGCTCTCTCCAATGAGCGTGAATCCTTTTTTGATCAGGAGTTGCGCCGCGAGCGTGGGGTCGTCCACATAGAGAGCCAGCGCGGGACCGCGAATGCCGATCAGGAACGGATACGCGTAATGCAGGTTGATCTCGGCCGAGAGCAGGGCCGAGCAGATGGCGATCAGCGGCTGGGAGGTGCGCTTAGGAAATTCGACCGCAAGCAACTCCGATTCCATATGGCTGAACCCCGAGCGGCGAAGCGTCTCCCGGGCAATATCGGCATCGGAGCAAATCAGGCGAACCAGGGCTGTGTCGGCGGATTCCTCGATGGAAAGAGCCCGGATGGGATCGGAACTTTCCTCGAGGGTGCGAACCAGCGACTGCAGGCGTCCGACTCGGTTCTCGAGAAAGATCGTGAACTGGCGGACTCGTGGCGGCTCAAACCCAGCACCACGCTCCGTGAGGGGTGGAAGCACATCTTCCATATTCATTAGCTTAGCAGGCGGCTTGGGAGAATCCCAACAAAAAGGAAACCCATCACGATTTCACAGCAATCGAGGGGAATCTTTGGATCTAAGCCCTTATTCGCGAGGTGTATCCGACCCTTGAGCGGCCGATCGCACGTGATCCTGGATGGCGCGGAGCTTTTCAATAACGGGCTCGGGCAGGACGCCGCGAAGCTGCCGAACATCGCCGCCGAGGGAAACAACCTGGCGAATGAGGCTGCTGCTGGTCAGGGCATACTGGTCGCCGGTCATGATGAAGACGGTTTCGACCCCGCCGACGGCGCGATTGGCCAGCGCAAGCTGAAATTCGTCATGAAGATCGGAGACATCGCGAATGCCACGCAGGATGACGGTCGCGCCGACTTTTTTAGCGAAGTCAACGGTCAAACCGGTGTATTTCTCGACTCGCACGGCGTCGATATCGTGAACCAGTTCACGGATCATCGAAACGCGCTCGGAAAGGCTGAACATCGCGGTCTTGTCGGGATTGATTCCGACGGCAACGATGAGCTCGTCAAATAGTCCGACGGCCCGTCGGATCACATTGAGATGGCCGTTGGTGATCGGATCGAACTGCCCGGGAAACATGGCGATCTTAAAGGTTCGACGGGAGGAATTACGGGTGAGCTTCGCCATGTCTGATTACCAGAAGTTAAGTTGCGGCGTCAAAAAGTAAAGCATGCGGCCCCGGGACGGTTGGTTTTACTTCGTTTCGCGCCTGCCTTATTCTTATGGGGCTGTGCTCGAGCGGCGTACCGGAAGCGAAGGCGTAGTCTATTATGCCTCCAGAAAACTTGAGGCAATTGGAGTCCGCCATGGTTTTAGCACCCGCCTGGGCGGCGTCAGCTCAGCGCCCTTTGACTCGCTAAATCTCGGTAATCCCAATGGCTGTGAGATTGCGGATGACACGTGCCATATCGAGCAGAATTACCAGCGGCTTTTGAATGCCATTGGCGCACCCAGCGAGGGGCCACTACGAGTTCATCAAGTTCACGGAAATTGCGTGGCTGAGGTTGAAAACGATCGGGAATTTGACGTGAGTTCACGCGCCGATGCAATTGTCAGCGGCGATGGCCGACGTTCCATTTCCGTGCGAATTGCCGATTGCGTGCCGATATTGATCTCCTCAGGCGATGGGCGCGCGGTATCGGCGGTGCATGCCGGATGGCGCGGAGTTGTGGCAAACGTGATTGCGGCGGCAGTCGACCGGCTCGGAAGTCTCTATAACGCCCTTCCAAAATCACTGATCGCGGCAATCGGGCCGTCCATCAGCGCCCCGATGTTCGAGGTCGGGCCCGAAGTGGTCGCGGAATTTCGCAAGGTATTTGGAAATGATTTGCCGATTGAGTCTGCAACCGGGGGAAAAGGCAACGTCGATCTGCGGCGGGCCGTACAACTGCAACTCCTGGCGTGCGGCGTGCGCGGTGAGAATGTGGACACCACCGATCGTTGCACAGCGACGCACGAAAAGGAATTTTTCTCCCACCGCCGGGACCACGGCATCACCGGGCGCATGGCGGCGGTAATCGTGGCTAAAGGGTCTTAGATTTCCTATGCGCGTTGAAACCGTTCCATCATCTCGCCAAAACCCCTCGAAATCGGGAGTGCAAATCTCCGGTCGCACGGCGATGTTCTGGATACTAATACTGGCCGCGGTCCTCGCGGCCTTTGGCCGAAGCGTTTTCAATGATTGGGTGGATTGGGACGACACGTCCCTGATCGCAAAAAACTCCCTCATCACCCCACCGACATTGGAAGGGTTTCTCCAGGTGTGGAACTGGAATAATCCCGGCATCTACGCGATGTACAACCCCATGGTTTATACGACATGGTGGGCGCTGGCCGACACGGCGCAACTGAATGAAGCGGATATTTATGACACCAAACTCAATCCACAGATCTATCACGCGGCCAATCTCCTGGTGCATTGGCTCAACGCTTGCCTGGTGTTTGAAATCCTGCGCCGGTTAAAAATTCCGGATTGGCCGGCGGTCATTGGGGCTCTCTTCTTTGCAGTGCACCCGATTCAAACCGAATCGGTCGTCTGGGCCACTGCCATGAAGGACTTGCTCAGTGGTTTTCTGGCGATGGCGACGATCTGGCGGTATCTCATCGCGGTCGAAAACGAACACCTCTGTTGCGGGCTTTGGCGCCGACTTGCCTTTGGCGCCATTTCCGTTCGGAAAGGAAGTAATCTTTACCTCCACTGGCACGGTCTCATCGCTAAATTTGTTCGCCGCCAGCGACGCTACTGCCTTCCTGTGCGACTCGACCGCAAAGCGGTCGGCCTGCTCGCGCCCGATCCCGAATTTTCTGGCAATGTTCTCCGTACCCAGGCCCATATTGATGTACGCGTCGGGATAATGATCCACGAGCCGCGGGTTCGGCCAAATCTTGTTTCCGCCCATCGGCCCCATCGACATCGACTACGTACCCCCCGGTACGGTCACTTGCCCCCCGGCACTCAGGAATCCGGCAAACGAGTCGGCCAGCCAGAGTGCACCAAAGATGTCAACAGAAGCTTCC
>CAZCKE010000115.1:0-9981 GCA_964499005.1 uncultured Tepidisphaeraceae bacterium | reverse complement strand
CTCTTCGCCCAACTTCGCGAGCCTCTCGGCCCGTGTGAGCACGTTCCGGTGACGGACCAACGCGTTTGCGCTTCTGAGACTGCGATCCAGCGACATTATTCACCTCGGATAAATCAGGGGGCGGAATGATACCCGCCGGGGCAAAGCAGGGCAATACGAAGGGAAAACTCGAAATCCTAAGCTCGAAATCTAGTCAACAATGAAATTCCAGAGCCTGACACGGCCTTGTGCCATTCAATTTGCGGGCAGCAAGACGCAGTCATTGACATTCAGGGGTGATGCGTCAACCTGATTATTCTGATTGGCGAAAATGTTGTCTTGCCCGATTCCGCATAACGGGGTGGTCTCAAATTGAACATGGCCGTCAGCAAACAATACATTCTGGCCGTCTCGCTCATGATTGATGCTGTTGGCTTTGAGGATTACGCTCGAAATTGCGCCGGTTGTTGCGCGCGTGACATCACTGTAAGGGAGCTTCACACCGGGATTTCTGTCCGCCGCCAACGGGAAGTCGGATTTCATGTGAGACGAGAGACGATACGAGGCGTCCGCCCCAGCCGAGCTGGGGTATGGATTGGCGAAGCTATATCCAAGGTTGTTGGTCCAATCGCTGAAATTACTGTGCGTGAGCGGATCGCTACGGTCCGGCTCGTAAATGATTTCATCGTTATAGGGGCAAATGAACATGATGGTCGGAAGATGCTCAGTGCGAGCGAGCAGATAGATCGCCGCCGTCAGATCGTTGGGCGAGGGCCCGCCAGCCAAAAAAGGATTTGGGGCCGCGGCGCCAGTCCCTTTGACCAGCGGAGCGTCGGGAACATAAGTGGTCCTGGGAAAATTCCCCTGGTTCTCCACTGCATACATGGACATTGCCAAGCCAATCTGCCGAAGATTTGACGCGCATTTATCAATATAAGCCTGGTGTCGCACCCGCTCTATCGCCGGGAGCAGCAGTGCCATTAACAGACTAATAATGGCGATGGCGATCAGGATTTCGATTAATGTAAACGCCTGTCGATGTGTTGCTTGTGGCCTCATACAACCAAGATAACACACACCAATTAAGAAAACAGTTTCCTGGCAAAATATTAATCTTGGCTCAACGGATCCTCCGGATACCGCTGCTTCAACAACTCATGAATCTCCTGACTCTTCGCTGGATCACTCTTGGCCAGCAGCTTGCTCGCCATGTCCAGCAACTTCGGACTATACGTTGATTGCGGAAGGGCGGTGGCAAAAGCCATTGCGCCATTCGCGGCGGTCGTGCCGCGGTTGGGCTTGAGGGCCATGAATCGCACGCGCAGCAGCATGCTATACCCTTCCAGAAAATCAGCCGGATACTTTTCCTGCCACTGGTCCCATGCCTCTTCGGCCGATTCGCCGTCTTTCTGGTCGATGTAATACTCAATCGAGCGCGCCATCGCCCCGCTGATCGCGGGCCGGCGGCGCGGATCGCCATCCACCGGCAGCGCGCTGAGAATCCGTCTGCCCTGTTCGGCATGTTGGTTGAGGATCAACGCCTGCGCATAAATCCGCTGAAGCTCACGATCGTCCGGTGACTTGGGCGCCAGCGGCTCAAGCAGCTTGATCGCCTTGGCAAAATCCCCCGGCCACCAGAGCAAAAGCTGCGCGTAATACACCGCCGCCCGAGGATGGAGATCGGAATTCTCCGGCACGGAATCCCATGCCGCCAGGATTTTATTTCCCAATGACGTGCCGATGGCGTTCTGGGTTGCCTCCCGCAGCGCATCCAGCGCCTGAGCTGGATCGGGATGCTTCTGGATCGACGCCAAACGCATCGCGACCTCGACCATCGGCGTCTGATTGTCCGCCCGCATATGAAGCAGTGCCGCCCACGGCAGCCATTGCGGCGGCATATTCGCCACCGAGTACTGTTCGACAATCCGCGACTGCTCGATCGGCAAATCGGTCGGAGGCGAAACAATGCGCGGCCAATCTCGGCTCACCTCCACCCGGCTCGTCTGCGTATCGCTGAACGTGCCGGAGGTGAACGTCACGCGCACCGAATACGTCTGCTCCGTCATGAACACATGCTCGACAAACGTCCGGTCGCTGTGCTGTCCATCCCCGAAATCCCAGCGCACGGAGATCGGCTGTCCATTGATTGGGGCGGCAAATTTGTAGCGGTGTGAATAGTGATTGGCGGTGAAGCACTCGCCCACATATTCCATCGAAAAATCCGCCGTCACCCGTTTGCCGAATGCCTCCATCCCCTCCGCCGTGCCGTGCGCCAGCACGCCAAACGCTTCCCGCCCCATGATCTGCACCTTATCCGCGCCCGGCGGCTTCCAACCGACCGACAGCACGGCAGGGGAGTTGTCGCGGATTTGATAAAAAGCAAACTCATGTTTGCCGCGCGTCAGATGTACAACACGATTGAACCGAATGTCCGGGATCGCCGCCGGCGCGAAGATCAGCGGAATATTGTCGATAAACAGCGCGCCGCGCGACGATGCGGCCGCCGCGAAAAAATAATCTCCGTCGATCGGCGCCGAAAGCTGGCCGGTGTACCGTGAGACCGTCCGGTTGTCATCGCCAAACGGGTTGCCCCCCACAAACGGCGAATCCACCAGCGTCCGCCCGATCAATGCTCCTGAATTCTCCCAGGCGCTCTGCATTCGCTCGGCCGTGTTGGAGACATCCCCCGACCATTTTCGCGTTTCCAGCAAAAGTCCCCGTGTGATCTTCAACTCCGCCACATTCGCCGCGACGGCAGGGGGGGCGGGACACCCAAAATAGACATCGTATTTCGTAACTCCCGGGGACAATCCAAAGGCTGCCTGCACCGCGTCTCCCGGCCCATACATCAGCAACCGGCTGGGGACCAGAGCGCCGCTCTCCGTCGTCACCCGCAAATCCTTGCCGTCATGATCGGCATGTCCATGACAATAAAATCTCACCTCCGCGATTTCGTCTCCGCTGGAATGCTGAGAATCCCACTGCACCGTCACCGGCATTCGATAGGTGAAACGATTGTTCCACCAGGCCGCCGCGCCCCAAGCGCGTCCCGTACCCACCCCGATCGCCAGCGCAAAAACGGCGCAGCCCCATCTCCTAAAAATTCTCCTTCCGGTGGTTGCGGTCAGGTCCATCCTCATGCATTCTCATGGTCATGACGCCGGCGGACATCCCGATGTTACCTCGCGCGGTCTTGTTTGACATGGATGGAACGCTCACCGTTCCCCTGCTTGACTTCCCGCGCCTCAAAGCCGAGATGGGCATCGGCGACCGGCCCATTCTCGAAACCCTTGAAAAACTCGATGGTCCCCAACGGCAGCGCGCCGAGGAAGTCCTCTGCCGCCACGAGCGCACCGCCGCCGAGCAATCGACTTTAAACCCCGGCTGCCTCGAATTGCTCGATTGGCTCGCCGGTCGCAACATCGGCACTGCCCTGATCACCCGTAACAGCCGCTCCTGCGCCGAAATGGTCATCCGCCGACATCACTTAAAGCTCAATGTTGTGATCACCCGCGAAGATGGCCGATATAAACCCGATCCCGCTCCCCTGCGAATGGCCTGCCAACGGCTGGATATTTCCAGCCAACTAACATGGATGGTCGGCGATGGTCATTATGACATGGAAGCAGGCCGGGCGGCGGGGATCACGACCGTCTGGCTAAGCCACGGCCGCCAGCGCAATTTTGACGCCGAGCCCTGGCGGACCGTGGCCGATTTACACGAATTGGCCCAATTACTGAGGTCGGCTGCCGACCGGACGCTTGAATGCGGAGATGGATCCGAATGAGGAGATTTATGCCCCTGCGAACTGCCGCAATTGCGTCCGTCGGACTAATCCTTTCTCTTTCCGCCGCTCTCCTCCGCGCCGACGCCCAGGCCCAACCGCCTGCCCTCACCCCCGCATCCAGGCTCGACGACATCCTCGATGCCCTCGACGCCCGGGGCGAAAACATGAAGGATTTCGTTGCCTCCGTGAAACTGACCGACAAGGATGAAGGCACCGGCAATTCCAGCGAGGTTGTCGGCAAAGTCTTTTTTCAACGCAAAAGTGACGGTGACGGCCGCATCAATGTGATCTTCAACCAAAAAATCGAAGACGAAAAAATCCGCCCCGAGAATCATCAGTACGTCCTCGACGGCGGCTGGCTCATCGAACGCGATTATCTCAAGAAGATCGAAACCCGCCTTCAGGTGCGCGAAGCCGGCGAAAAAATGGACCCGATGAAGCTGGGCGAGGGTCCCTTTCCCCTCCCCATCGGCCAGAAAAAAGAAGACGTCAGGAAATTGTTCGACGTCCAGAAAATCGACTCATCGAAGGATGATCCGCCCGGAACCATTCACATTCAGTTAACCCCCAGGCCAGGAACGCAATTCGCCCCAAAATTCAAAACGATCGACGTCTGGGTGGATCCCGCCGACGCAATGCCCAGGAAGATTCAAACCATCGACACCAACCCCGTCTCCGCCCGCAGCAAGGCCACCGATCTCACAGACGTCAAGATCAATCCCGGCCTGGGCGACAAAGACTTCGGCGAGGAAGATATTTCCGGCGACTGGACCAGCTCGACCACTCCGCTCCCCAAAAAATGATATTGCGATTCGCGATAAAATGGTCCGGCGATTTTTCTTGTCTCGCATTTCGATGTTCTTCATAATCCTCCGCCAAGGGCGGCAGTATCGCGGCAGAGATCGGATAATCTCCTGGAGGCGACCGTGACTCTCTCATATTCTTCGGGCCAAACGGTCGGGAGCTACTATTCGCACAGCGGCAAGGCGCCTCCGGCCGGTGTTATTGCGGGTCTCGTTGTCGGATTGATCGCGGCTCCGATTGTCGCCGCGGTTTACGCCTATGGCGATCTCTACATTCCATTTGTTTATCTGAACATTCTGCTCACCCTTGCCTTCGGCGCGGCGCTCGGATTGGTTCCCTCCAGCGTGCTGCGGCGGTCCAAGGTTCGGAACGCCGCGGTCGTCTTGATCGTCGTGGGGATATGCACGCTGGTCGGCTACTATTTTTCCTGGGTCTTCTGGTGCTTTGCCCTGTTGCAAAAAGCTCATCCATCGTTCGACGCGTCGCTATTGGTTCGAAATCCGCGTGTCCTTTATGAAATCATTCTTGATGCCAATGAAAAAGGCACCTGGAGCATGGGCCATGGAGACGCGGTCAATGGCATCGCCCTATGGGGTTTCTGGGCCGCTGAAGCGATCTGCATTTTTGTGGCGGCACTGGGCACCTCGCGCACCTATGCGACGAGTCTTCCCTTCTGCGAAAAATGCAACCAATGGTGCGACAAGGCCCGCGTGGCGGCGGCCACCGCGCCGCTCGATCCGGTGGAAGTCAAACGAAAAGTCGAGGCTTCCGATTTCGCCTTCACATCCTCCCTGGCGCGTGTTCCGGGCGACGCCGGCCAGTTTTTCCAATGGGAATACAGCCAGTGCCCCTCCTGCAAGCAATTCAACACGCTTTCAGTCATGGCGACCACCGTGACGCGCGACAAGAAAGGACGCGTCACGCGGAAAAAGACCGCCGTCGTCCCGCGCATCATTGTCGAAACCAGCGTCATCGAAAAATTAAAAACCCCGCAGCCCGCCGTTGCTCCCGCTGCTCCTGGCCCCACAACAGTCATTCGCAACCCCTCTGCGCCCCCACTGGCGCCTGCAGCGCCGCCACCCGCATCCTCTGCGCCCGTCACGCCGCCGCTTTCGCCCGGCGCGGCTTTCCCCCTGCCCTCGGAGCCAACTCCGCCCCCCGCGCCGGATAAACCCCTGCTCGATCTTTGATCACCGAACGCTGAACGGATCGCGATCCGCCGTGCTGACATGTATCGGCGGAATCCCGCTGATCTTCTCCAGCCGCGTCTTCAATCGCCCCAGAATTGCCCGCTCGCTGTTGGAATGCAGTGTGCAGATCACGGTCATTCCCAGTTCAGCCGCCTTGAGCGCGTCGTGATGCCGCATTTCCCCTGTGATATAGAGCTGTGCCTCCCCCGCGATCGCATCATCCAGAAAAATGCCCCCCGACCCCGCACAAATGGCCGCTCGCGAAACGACCGCGTCGATCGGCCCCGCTATCAGCAAATGCGCAAGTCCTAGCTCCGATTTCAATCTCCCTGCTATCGTCGCTACCGGCGTCGTCGGCAGGCTCCCAATCAGCCCCAGTCCCACCGACCGTGCATCGGTCCCCTGCGTCGGAGCCAGCACATTCAGATCAAACGCCGGTTCTTCATACGGATGACTCTTCCGCAGCGCCGCGATCACCAACTCCGCCTTGCCGATCGGCACCAGCGTCTCAAACCGGATTTCCGCCGCCCGCTCCAGTTTTCCGCTCTGCCCCACGGCCGGCTTGCTTTCCGCGTCTCCGAAAAACGTCCCCGTGCCGCCCGTTTGAAAACTGCACGAGGAATAATTCCCAATGACACCCGCTCCCACCTCAAATACCGCTTGGCTTACCCGCTCCAACGCCTCCTGCGGCACAAACGTCGCCAGCTTGTAGTGCGTCGCCTTTCCCTCGGGCGCTTTGAGCGCCTTGCGATCTGTCAACCCCAGCGCATCCGCCAGCACATCGTTGGTTCCCCCCTTGACGACATCCAGCGCCGTATGCGGCGAATAAATCGCCACTCCACGCCGGATCGCGTCCACGATCAGGCTGTCCGGCTTCAATCGCTTCAGTGTCTCGAAAATCGGCGGATGATACGCGACGATCAGATCGCATTTTCGGGCCGCCGCCTCGGCCGCCACCGCCCGCGTGTAGTCGATCGTCAGCATCACCCCTGAAATGTCCTGCTTCGGGTCCCCCACCAGCAGCCCGACATTGTCCCACGATTCCGCAAGCGACGTCGGTGCGATCTCTTCCAAAGCGGCAGTCAATTGGCTGAGGATCATAAGAGTGAGTCTACTCGCCCACGGGCCGATCAGGAATCAGATACATCATCTCTGAAAACTTGCGGAAACCCAGTTTTTTCGCCGTCGCCAGCGACGCCCAATTGATCGCCGATGTGCTCCAGACCGGCGTCTGTTTTCGCCGCAACACTTCCTCGATCACGCAAGCCGAGCAAGCCGCCGCAAAACCGCGTTTGCGATACGGCTCCAATGTTTCGACGCATAGATTCACAAACCGCCGTGTTGCCGGATATCCCTCGACCGCCGCCACCACCCGACCCTCCATGATCGCCCCGGCTACGATCCCTTCATGCAAAACGCGACGCGCCTCCCCCGGCTCATCCCCAAACGCCGGCGCGCTGGCCGCGTACAATTCCGCATCCGCGCTCCCCAGCAACCTCACCTGCGCATGCGCCATCCCTAGCGGTATTTCCGAGAGCGTATGATAAATATCCGCAAGCCGCCCAATGCCGCACCCCAGTCGCTTCTCCAGTTTTTTCGCCAGCGAATCCGCAATCCCCGGCGGCACCTCCACCACGCTCCACCCCTTCATCTCTCCCAGAATGTCCGCCATCCCCTCCACGTCCCGCCCAAACCCCATTGGTTCCCCCGGCATATATAGCGCATCCACGATCACCGCGTCTCCCCGCGCATACGCCCGGCACCTCCCGCTCGGCAGCGACGGCAGATGAATGCAATGCTCCACCGCATCCTCAATACCCTCCGCCGCCTTCCGGCACTCCTCCACGCTCAACGGCGTTAGCTCGCTCATGATTCCGCCTCGACCAGTCGGTCCAGCTCTTCGCTGACCCTCCGTGTCACTGCCCCTGGCCGCTCATCTCCCAGCGCCCGCCGCTCGACTCGACAGACCGGCATCACCCGCATGATGCTGTTGGTCAAAAAACACTCCTCCGCATCCAGCAGATCGTTGATCGACAGCGAAGCCATCCGAATCTCAATCCCCTCCTCCCGCGCAATATCCAAAACCGCCGCTCGCGTAATCCCCGGCAGCACCGCGCTCTTTGGATATGCCGTCGCCGCGGCAATTTTCTCATCCCTCAATTCTTCCATTGTCGGCGGTGTCAGCAATGCGTTCCCCTTCACCAGAAAAACATTGCTGATGCTCCCCGACTGCAAATAATGATGCACGTCGAACCACAGCGCCTCCCCCGCCCCGCGTTGGTTGGCTTCTCGCAGCGCCGCCAGGCGCGAAAAGTAATTGAGGGTCTTATGCCCCGCCTGCGCGTCATACGGATTGAGCTTCTGATCGTCCAGGGCCAGGACCGTCATTCCCCGCTCATAAAATTCCCTCGGATACGGCTCCAGCGGCGCCGCTGTCAAAAAAACCGTCGGCTCCAGCCGCAACCCATGCAGCGGATCCTGCCGCGCCGCTCCTCGCGTGATGGTCAGCCTCATCCGCGCATCGGCCAAGCCGTTACGCTCCAGTAATTCTCCCACGATGCTCCGCAACTGCTCATCTGAGTATTGCAGCGGAATAAACAGCACTTCGCACGAATGCCGAATCCGCGCCAAATGCTGCGAAAGCCGAAACACTCTTCCCCCGCTGGCTCGCATCGTCGTAAAAACCCCCGCCGCATGCAGCAGCCCAGTATCCCGAAGCGAAACCCCAGCCGAATCCTCCTCCTCGAATTTTCCATTGATCCAGACCTGTGCCATGGGTTTACTGTAGCACCGCAAGGCGGAAACGTCCGCCATGGAGCCGGCCCGCCCGTCCTGGCATCGAAAATCCCGAAATTTTCCAGAATCCGTCACATTCCGTCCCCCGCAGGCAATAATGGGCGATTCCACCAGGCGGCGGATATGCAGGATCAGCAGCTTCTTAAACAATTTACGACTTCCGGCGCTCACGAGCCTTTTGCCGAGCTGGTTCGACGTTATGTCGACCTCGTCTATGCCTCCGCCCTGCGGCAAGTCCGCGATTCCGAAGCCGCCGAGGATGTCACGCAAAAGGTCTTCGTCCTGCTCGCTCAAAAAGCAAATAAGCTTTCGGCGCAAGTCGTGCTCGCCGGCTGGCTGCTCAACACCACCCGCTTTATCGCGCGCACGCAGATCCGCGACGAAGTTCGCCGCATGAAGTACGAACGGGAGGCATCGGCCATGAGGG
Source organism: uncultured Tepidisphaeraceae bacterium (assembly GCA_964499005.1). Taxonomy (GTDB): domain Bacteria; phylum Planctomycetota; class Phycisphaerae; order Tepidisphaerales; family Tepidisphaeraceae; genus CAZCKE01. Next base: position 998 of record CAZCKE010000115.1, on the reverse strand, counting down.
AACAAACCGTTTCATCCGATTGGGACCAGATGTCCCCCCAGCTTGACGATGCCCTGACCGAGGTCCCCGAGAGCAATCGCCTCGCGATTGTGCTCAAATTCCTCCAGGGCAAAACCAGCGACGAAGTGGGCCAGATGATGGGCATCTCCACCGAAGCTGCTCGCAAGCGCGTCTCCCGCGGCCTCGAAGAACTCCGCGAAATCTTCCGCCGCCGCGGCATCACCACCTCCGCCGATGCCCTTGGCGCCGCACTCAGCGGCTGCGCCATCCAATCCGCTCCGCCCGGCCTCGCCGGCACCACCTCCGCTGCCATCGCCAAAGGCGGCATCGCCCTCGCCAAGCCCGCCTCCGTCCTCGTCACCGGCGCGAAATTGAAAATCATCGCCGCTTGCATCGTCGCCGCCGCAATCGTCGGCGGCACAACCACCGTCGCGCTTCAGGTTGCCTCTCAAAACCATTCCAAACCGCCGATCACGACACCCAGGACGATCGCCATGGCCGATCTCCCCGGCTCTGCCGCGCCGCAGCCGCAAGCCATCACCGGCACCATCCGCGACACCAACGGCAACCCCGTCTCCGGCGCACAAATCTTCCTCGGCTATGAGGGTCACGAAGTCTATCCCCAAGGCGGCAGGCAAACTCCCCAGGCCACCACCAGCGCCGACGGCAAATTCGCCGTCCCGGCCCACGCTCCTCCGTACGCGATTGTCGCTTCGACGGCGGACGGATATGCCCAAGTAAGCTGGAAAAAGCTCGAAACCAGCACCGACATCACCCTCCAGCCCTGGGGAAAGATCCAAGGTATTCTGAAAGTCGGCACGGAACCGAAGCCTGGCGAGCAGATTCACCTCTGGCGAATGCAGATGAACGACGATCCCTGGGCCCGTTTGGTTCACCATGAAACCACCACAACCACCGATAGCGCTGGTAATTTCATGTTCAATCGCGTCGCTCCCGGCGAGCCGAGCTTCTACCGTGAAGTACCCGCTCCATACTCA
>CAZCKE010000114.1:0-9996 GCA_964499005.1 uncultured Tepidisphaeraceae bacterium | reverse complement strand
CCGGAATCGCTTTGCTCGAGAAGGCAGACGGAGTATCCGCGCGAGGGAGGGTGGGGCGCGATGCCGACGCCGGTGGCGCCGCCGCCGATGATGGCGATGTCCCAGGCGTCGGGGCTGGAGAGGAGGGATTGGACGGAGGAGTCGCGGTTCATGGAGGGAGAGTTTATCTTGGTTTGGGGAAAAGGGTGTTCGTGGCGGTGGGTCGCCAGAGAATTAAAGACAGCGGCTGGAGCCGGCCTTATGAGAGATGCAGGAAGGATGATATCGATCATTGTGACAACGCGGCTGAAATTGATTCCGGCAACGGTGGCGCATGTTCGAGCGGAGATGGAGAATCGTGCGGAGTTTGCGCGATTGATCGGAGCGGAGGTTCCGGAAAACTGGCCTCCCGAGAGTGTTGCGAATGCGATGCCGTTGTTTTTAAAATCGCTTGAGGCGACGCCGGATGAGGTGGGGTGGTTTGGGTGGTACGCGGTGGTGCGAGAGGGCGGGACGAATGGGCCTTGCTTGGTGGGGAGCGGTGGGTTTCTGGGACCGCCGAAGGAGGGGGTTATCAGCATTGATTATTCGGTGCTGGCTCAGTTTCAGGGGCGGAGTTTTGCGACGGAGATGGTTGGGGGATTGGTGAAATGGGCGTTGGGACAGCCGGGGGTGGCTCGAATCGCCGCGCAGACGGAGTGGGAGAATCCGGCATCGGTGCGTGTGCTGACGAAGGCGGGGTTTTCGGAGGCGGGAGTGAGCGCGAACGGGGGCGGTGCGCGGTTTGAGATGTTACGTCGAGTTTAGGGGAGAGCCCGGCAAGGGAGGTGTCGATCGGCGATGGTGATCGCGGCGGAAGAAGAATCGCTGCGAGTGATCGGAGGAGTGGGCAGGTTGCCTAGAATGCGATAGTTCTAACCAAGGTTGCTTTATGACCCGGCGGAAGATTTTGAAATTGGCGGGACTTTCAGTGATGGGCGGGCTGCTGGCAGCATGCAGGCCTCCGGAGCATTCGGATGCATCTACATCGACGGCAACGAAGCCGGGTGAGCATGAAAGCGAGGGTGCGATGGTGAGTGTGAAGGTTTTTAACAACAAGGGAGAATTGGTGGGGCCGATCGCGATGGCGAGAGTGGTCAAGACCGATGCGGAATGGAAAAAGCAGTTGACATTGGACCAGTATGAGATTGCGCGGGCGAAGGGGACGGAGAGGCCGTTTTGCGGGACGCTGCTGGAGAATCACCAGAAGGGGGTTTATTCCTGCGTGTGTTGTGGGTTGCCTTTGTTTTCGTCGACGGGGAAATTTGATTCGGGGACGGGGTGGCCCAGTTTTTTTGAACCTGTGGCGAAAGAGAATGTGGTCGAGCATGAGGATGACAGCCTGGGGATGCAGCGGACGGAGATTTTGTGCGCGCGGTGTGATGGCCATCTGGGGCATGTGTTTGAAGATGGACCGAGACCGACGGGGTTGCGATTTTGCGTGAATTCCGAGTCGCTGAGTTTTACTAAGGAAGATCAGTTGGCGACGCTGGCTGATCCGGCGGCGGGGAAATGATGGGAAAACTGAATCGGCGGTACGGGATTCACGCTGCGGCGGACACCGGATATGGGGGTGAAATTTGCGGTACGGGGGTAGATGTCGTTGAGGTAGAAGACGCTACGCCCTTCAAAAGAGCGATGAGCATCGCAAGTGGTCCCGATACGGCGGCTGAATCCGCTCCAGGGCAAACGGGAAATTATCATTTCACAGACAAATGCATTACTGTCGGCAATTGCGTATGGAGCGCATGTCGCGGTCGACATTTTTTCGGCGAATAACTCTGCTGGTGCTATTGGCGCTGGCGGTCTATTTGGCGGGGAACTGGCGGACGGCGCTGTTTGATTGCGACGAGGGATGGTACGCGGAGATCAGCCATGAGATGCTGGTCACGGGCAACTGGATCGTTCCAAAATATCTGGGAGAGGTTTTTCCAGGCAAGCCGCCGTTGACATTTTGGTGCCAGGCGACGTGCATGTCGGTGTTTGGCGCAAATGAATTTTCGGCGCGGCTTCCCTCGGCCGTGGCGAGCAGTGTTTTGCTGGCGGTTCTGGGGATTGCGATTGGCCGAGCGATCGGATTTCAACGCGCGATGTGGACGGTGATCATCCTGGGCAGCTCCGGGATGCTCATCGGGCTATCGAAAATGTGTTTGATCGATAGCGTTCTACTGCTTTGGGTGGCGTCATCGCAGTTGTGTCTTTATGCGATCTATCGAAATCGGGGTGGATGGACCGCGGTCGTGCTGTTTTGGATTTTGGTGGGTTTGGCGCTTCTGACGAAGGGGCCGGCAATACTGGGGTATCATGGGGGCGCGCTGCTGGCACTGGCGGCATTGGATGTGGGGAAGGACTGGCGCTCGCCGGGGGCGTGGTGGAGGGCGGTGAAATGGTGGTGGCAGGCGCGGCCGTGGGTGGGGGTTCCGATCGCGACGGGGATCTTTGGATCGTGGGCGTATCTGGTGATGCGGCGCGAGCCGGCGTTTTTTGGAATGACGATTGGGCATAACTGGATCAAGCCGATTTTTGTTTCGCCGATCGAGGGGCATCCATCGTTCACGGGGTTTTATCTGCTGGCGATCTGGATTGTGTGGATGCCGTGGAGCATTTTTCTAGTCGGGGCGATTGCGAATGGGTGGCGGAATCGGGGATTGGCGCCGGTGAGGTTTGCCTTTGCGGCGGTGATTGGGCCATGGATTGTCATCGAAGTGGTCCGCCAAAAGCTGCCGCATTATCTGTTGCCGCTGTTTCCGGCGCTGGCGTTTTTGACGGCGGATTGGTTGGTTCGTGTCATTCGAAATCGGAAGGCGTATTACAAGCCGGTGATGGCGCAGGTGATCAACGCGACATGGGCGCTGGGGATTATTGCGGGAACGCTGGTGCCGATGCTGTCGGTTTGGGCGCCATTTCGGTTTGCGAATCTGCCTTGGATTTCGCTGGTCAGCATGATGGTGTTGGGGCTGGCATGGGCGGGGGTGGGATATTGGCGGCTTCACCAATCGCGGATGGGACTGGCGGCGGGGTCGATGGCGGTGGGGAGCGTGATGTGCGGAGTGTTGCTATTCAGTTTTTTGTTGCCGGGGTTTGGTTTTGTGCGCATTCCGCAGGCAGTCGCAGGATTTCTGGTCGAGCAGGGGGCGGTGCATCGAGGGGATGCGATCATGCTGGGGGCGGGGGCGGATGGGTATAACCCCCCATCGTTGGCTTTTTATCAGGGGGGGACGATTGGGGATCCGCTGGATCCGCCACCGGCCACGACTTCGCTGTCTGATCCGGTGAAATATCTGAATACGGCGGCGGTTTCGGATTGGCCGAAATGGATTGTGACGAGCCGGGAGATTTATGAGGGGTTGTCGGCGGAGAAGAAAAGGGCGGTGAATGTGGCGGCGACATTTCGGGGGCTCAATGAAGGGAGGTCGGATGGGATTGTAGAGGTGGTGGTGTTGAAGAAAGTGGAGTGAGGGGATAGCGCGGGGCCGTTTCGGGAGCACGTGAGCGCGGCGATGATCCGACAACCGACGTTTGCGCTTCGGATCGGGCTGGCGAGGTACGTGATTGCGATGGGCACAGCGCTGATTTTGCCGCTGCTTAGTTTTACGTTGTACGTGCTGGTGGCGGCGTAGTTTTTCTTTCCGCGAGGGCTGGATATCGACTTGGAGGGGGAGTAGGGGGGTGAAAATAGGAGGGATTGCGGAGAGTTTCAGTAGTGGTTTGAACTTTTTGATTGGGCATAAGAATCGAACGAGGTATAGATAAAGCGAATGGACGTAATGAAATTTGATGTCCGAATAAGCGGGGTATTCTACAAGGAATGGAAAGGGTCGTTTTATCCGAAGTATTTACCGCCGGGGAAGATGCTGGATTTTTACGGCGAGCGGTTTGGCGCGGTGGAGATCAACAATTCGTTTTACCGGTTGCCGGCGGCTTTGGTGGTGGAGCAGTGGGCCGGACAGGTGCCGGGGGATTTTAAGTTTGTGTTGAAATCGCCACAGCGGATTACGCATTTTCAGAGATTGAAGAATGCGAAGGAGACGATCGAAGAATTTGTGAAGGTGGCGGGAGTGTTGAAGGAGAGATTGGGGCCACTGCTGTTTCAGTTGCCGGGGAATTTTAAGAAGGATGTGCAGAGGCTGGCGGAATTTTTGAAGTTGTTGCCGGCGAAACAACGGGTAGCGATGGAATTTCGGCATGAATCCTGGCTGGATGAGGAAGTTTACGACGTGCTGCGCGACCGCGGAGCGGCGCTGTGCATCGCGGAGGCGGAGGATGGGATCAAGATTCCACTGATCTCCACGGCAAACTGGGGATATGTGCGGCTAAGGATGCCGGACTACAGCGATGCGGATTTGCGCAAGTGGATCAAGGGGATTCGGAAGCAGGGGTGGGATGAGGCGTTTGTATTTTTCAAACATGAAGATGAAGCAAAAGGGCCGAGGTTTGCGAAGAGGTTTTTGGAGTTGATGAAATAGGGGAAGCGGTTTGGATCGGGGATTTGGGCGTGGGATTTTGTTAGGCTGTGACGCGGATGTTTGATGAACCGAAAGAAGATCCGGCGGAACGCTCCTTTGATCCGGCCAGTCGGGCGAAAGAGAAATCAGACGAGTTTCGCATGCACGCAGAACTGGCGGCGGTATTCGAGGGGCCTCGCAAATTTGATGCTCGGATCGTCGTAGGGCTTGATCCGCAAGCCGCCCGGGAGATTCAGCGATCTTTTGGGCGGTTGGAGAAGGCGAAGTCAGCGGAGAGTCCGGTATTGCCGCCTGCGGTGGCGGGGGAGGCGGGCGTATTGCTCAACATGCCCAATACCGGCGGGTTATCGACGAACGATTACCACATTCATCGGCGACCGGGAGAGGTAATGATCGTCCGCTGGCTGGCGGGGGAACAGGTGGAGATATTTTACGAGCGAATTCAGGCGCACTTTGACGCGGCGATGAATGGATTCAAAGAGGAAGAACGGACGGAACAGGGATGGAAACAGGACCCGCGGACGCTAGCATATCTGGAAGCGCTGGACAAGCTCGAAGTGAAGATGCCCGAGCGGTATCTCCGAGAATTGATCCGCGGGCACACCCTATACTTGCTTTCCACACAATCGGCGGATGAGATCAATATTGCATACCTCAGCGACTATGTGATGGGGGTGCCGGCAGCGGAGATCGTGGGAGAAAAGTCGGCGCCGCCGGATGACGCGGTGGAAAGCGATCTGGCCTGGTTCTTCAAGTTGTTTTCACTGCGCGGAATCCACGAAGGCGTTGAGCAGATGTGCTTTTTCACTTATCTGCAGAAGTCGGACGAATCGTTTTGACGGGGATCATCGTGCCGCATCCAGTAATTCCGGGATTTGAGTAAATCCAATTCGGGCCGTGCGGCGGCGACGGGAAGGCCGCGAATCTCCGGGCGGAGTTGCTGCTCGATCGACGCGAAATGCGAATCCATGTCGAGATACATTACCTAAAGCGGCATCGGACGGCACTCTCGAAACGACCGGAATCGACCCTATCGGGGCAGATGGTGGTTTTCCCGCAGACAAAATGTCCGATCGGGGTCTAATGATTTAAAAAATCGGGCGGTGCGTACGGCGTGCTTCAAACCTTTTAACGAGTCAAGTGTAGTTCAGAATGAGCGTTCGTCTTTCGCCATTTGCCTCTGGTTTTTCAGTGAATCTATCCAGGAGCGACATGCTTTTGTGCGTTGCGTTTTGGATTCACACTGGCTTCATTATTCGCGCATAGGATTTACACGAGTTAGCAGGGCGAGGTTTTCATTTTGGGAGGAGTTCCATGAGACTGCATCATTATATGATTGTTATGGCCGGCATCGCATTGTTGGGAGTAATGGGGCTTTCAGTGTCGGCGGCGGATTCGCCGGGGTACAAGGTTATTCGATCGGAGAAGGTCGGCGGGGCGGGGGGCTTTGATTATGTCTTCGCCGATTCCGCTGGACGGAAGTTGTATGTTCCGCGCAGCGGCGGACGTGGAGCGCCCGGACGTGTGGTGGTTTATGATTTGGATAGTCTTAAGTCGCTTGGGGAGATTCCTAATGCGATGGGCGTGCATGGCGTAGCCGTTGATTCGGCGTCGGGTCATGGATTCGTCAGTTGCAATCCAGTCATCATGTTCGATACCAATACACTGGCCGTGACCAAGACGATTCCCGTGCAGGGAAGCCCGGACGGCATTCTGTTTGATCCGGGATCGGGGCACATTTTCGTGCTGAGCCATCGGGCGCCGAACGTGACGGTGATCAATGCCGCCGACGGGGCGCTGGTGGGGACGATCGATCTGGGCGGCGCGCCCGAAGAGGGAGCGAGCGACGGGGCGGGGCACGTGTATATCGATCTGGAAGACAAAGACGCCGTCGCTGTGGTGGATTCAAAGGCGAACACTCTGACGACAACGTATTCGCTGGGTGATAAGGGAGGCGGGCCGGCGGGGCTCGGGCTGGACGCGAAGAATCACATTCTGTTTGCCTTCTGTCATCAGCCGGCCAACGCAGTCATTCTTAATGCGGACAATGGGAAGATCATCACGGCGTTGCCGATCGGCACCGGAGTGGATGCGGGCGAATTCAATCCGAATACCATGGAGGCGTTCGCTTCCACAGGAGACGGCAAGCTCACGGTGATCAAGGAGCAGAGTCCCACGGATTTCATGGTTGAGCAGACCGTGCAAACTAAAACCGGCGCCAAGACTTCGACCTTGGATGCCAAGACGGGCCAAATCTATTTAATCACGGCGGAATACGGCGCACCAGCGACTCGGCCGGCGGCACCGCCACAGCAAGGTGGCGCGGCGGGCCCGGGCGGAGGCGGCGGAGGCCGACGCGGGCGCCCGCCGATGGTGCCGGATTCGTTTACGATTCTGGTCGTGGGGAAATAAGGCTGCTTCTTGAAATTGTTGCGGCCCGGCCGCATTTGATGCGGCCCGGTCGCGGCGCGACAACTGGAATCAGCCGAAAACCGCTTCCGGCCGGATCGTCAGGTTGCCGTTCGCGTGGCGGTCAATCAGGTAGCCGCCGAGCCGCTCAACGGGAATTCCCAGATGGTCGGCGGCGGCATTGCGGATCTGCTGGTCGCTGGAAGCAGGGCTGACATCGAGGCTTGCCAGGGGAATGTCAAAGCCGAGCCCTGAGACGCGCACGTGAAGAACGGCGTCCCCCTGGGCGAAACGGGCGATGTTTGAGTTTGCAAAGCTCGTTGTGCGCGTCATGGTGAATTCCTTCCTCAATTCGATGCATTACTCGACGACCATCAGGCAGCGTAACGGGGACAAAAGATTCAAGGGTGACCGGTGAGAATCGAACTCACACGAGCCGGGTTCACAGCCCGGTGCTCTGACCGTTTAAGCTACGGCCACCATCCCAATCATTCGGAAAAAAGGCCGGCTGGAATCGAACCAGCGAGAGGACAGAGTCCATCAGGCTTTGCAGGCCCGCGCCTTACCACTCGACCACGGCCTTGAGACGTTTCAGCGCGCCGCGCAGGGATCGAACCTGCCGTCGCGGAGGCTTTGCCTTCCGCTTTCCCGATTTGGAGGCGGGTGTTCCGCCATTGGAACTTCCGGGGCGAATCCAATTGCAATGCGTAGGGAGGGAATCGAACCCCCATGTGTCTGAGACGGCGGGGTTACGGCCCGCTGCAATGCCATTCTGCCACCTACGCGAAATCACGACACGAGCGTCGTGAAGCAAGTCAGCGTGGAAGGATTTGAACCTTCGACCCCGTGCGCCCGAGGCACGTGCGCTACCAAGCTACGCCACACGCTGAAATGAAGCAGTTACGCTGAATCAAGTGCTCCCGGAGGGAATTGAACCCATCATTCTCCGGATGAAGGCCGGTGATCCTGGCCATTAGACGACGGGAGCGGCGCTGCGCGAGAAAGTAGAAAGGGGGAAAGGTGGCAGAAGGAGCGGTCGGTGCGTCTCCTTTCTACTCACTACTTTCTACTTTCAGGCGAAGCAGTGCTCTCGGCGGGGCTCGAACCCGCATCTTCTCCGTGAGAGGGAGACCGCCTGTTCCGATTAGCAGACGAGAGCGATTCAGCACCCACGGATGGATTTGAACCACCATACGCGCGGTTAACAGCCGCCGGCTCTACCGTTGAGCTACATGGGTATCGGTTGCAATTGAGCCGCGTGGATTTGAACCACGATCTCCGGATTCAAAGACCGGCGTTGCTACCGGTTGAACTACGGCTCAGTAATCGCCGGCCACCGGGGTGAGCCGGTGGCCGGCGGGGATCAGTCGAGGAAGGCCATGTGACGCATGGCACGAGCTTGCGTCTCTGTGTTCATTACGACGCGGTGCCAGGAAGTCAGCCAGATCGTATTGTGATCCGGATGGGCAATCGATCCTCGAACAAATGCGCCAGCGCTTCGTCGCATGTAGCTCCAATTCATTCGCCGTTCGCCCGGCGATAGGAGCATGTATTCTTCGTTCGTTAATCCGTTGGGGTGATCTCCATTGACCCATACGGGAGTACCGCCAACTTGATACATGAATTGGCAGATATGTGACTTGCCGGAGCCGCGTCGGATCGGTTCGTCACGGAGCACCTGATCTTCGGGAACTTCCATGCCTGGGCAAGGAATAAAAAACCACTCGCCCTGTCGCACAAATGCGTCCGTGCGGCGCTGATCGCGCTGTTCCAAGGGAACAGAAAACTTCCGCATCGCATCCCAGACTTCCCGCGGTTTGAGCGCGTCCTTGGCAGTTTGAACGTCGCGAGCGCTGGCGCTTTCGGGAATCGCCGCGACGAACCAAGCTTTTTCGTCATGGCCGCAGAGATATGTTTGCGGCTGATCCCACTGGCCGCGATAAGCGATCAGCAAGAGATGCTTATCGATCGGGTTGCAGCAGGGAATTTCGAGGCGAACGGCAGAGCCGTGCCGAAGGTCGAAGAATTCGCCTCGCGAGTCACGCAGGATGTCAATTCGGAACTGCTCACTATTAAAGCTTGCTCCTATACGAGATTGAACGCTTTGAACCGATGGAATCCGAGGGCGAAGAATCTTGCGCTTCGCTCGTGCACCCATTTCTTCAAACACCGCTTCGATCTGCTGCATCGTGAACTCCTTTCTTTTCTTAAAAAATTCAGGGAGAAGGATTCGAACCTCCAACATCTCGGATCAGGGCCGAGCGTTCTACCGGGTTTGAACTATCCCTGAGACGTCGCGGCAGATGCCGCAATTGGGTGACGGTTGGATTTGAACCAACAACCTGAGGCTTATGAGGCCTCCGCTCCGCCTTTGAGCTACGCACCCGAGGTTAGATCAGGTGAACAGGGGAGCAGGTGACAGGTGAAAGAAAATCATTCATCGCTTCTTCTGCCGCCTGTTCTCCTGATCAATTGTTCTATGAGAGCCGTAGGCCGGGATCGAACCGGCAATCGGTCGTTTACGAGACGACTGCTCTGCCCTTTGAGCTACCACGGCTTTAATTCCCAGATCCTCAACCGTGCAAGTTCCCGCGATGCAGTGAGAGGGATTTGAACCCACGTATCCGGTTTGGAAGACCGGCACTCTGCCGATTGAGTTACCACTGCGAGAGTTGAAGAAGATCAATGCGCCGGGCGGGAATTGAACCCGGGCCCCCGCCTTGGCATAGCGGTGTTCGGCCGCTGAACTACCGACGCGAGCTAGAACAGTTGAACAGGAAATCAGTTGACAGGAGAAGCATCTGAGTGGTCTTTCACCTGCTCGCCTGTTCTACTGCTCTTGCGACCTGCGGTCGCATGTGGATTCCTGGAATCGAACCAGGCTAAGAGGCTCTTCAGACCTCCGCTCTACCGTCTAAGCTAAATCCACGATGGGACGCAACGTTTACGCTGCGCGAATGCGCCGCCAGTGGGAATCGAACCCACTCCCTTCCGGTTGACGACCGGACGCTCAGCCATCTGAGCTTTGACGGCGAAATACGCTGCCGGATTCTCAAAGAGCCTCGGACCCTGTCTGACAGGGGCGCGGAACGGACCATTCCCG
>CAZCKE010000113.1:0-10023 GCA_964499005.1 uncultured Tepidisphaeraceae bacterium | reverse complement strand
TCCGCCGAGACGGTGCCGGTGGCATAGAACGCTTCGACCACGGGGCCTTCGACGACGGCCGTCACGTCGACAATAGGCCGCACGGTTCGGTACACGACCAGCCCGATGACGACGGCGGCGACCAGGCCGGTTGCGCCTAGAATCCATGTCGTCGAAACTTTGCCCGGTCGTCTTCCCATACACGTGGAATTATAGGCGTTTTCGATGCTTTGTCGCGGAATACCGCGGGATCTGGCGCCACGCGACAAGAAACCGCGGGCCGTGCTTCGGGCAGCGCGTTTAAACACGATACGAGGCGCATTCGGATCGTGGACGCATTTGTCTTGACAGAAAATTACGGCGGTCATACTGTAAATTTGACCTGCCCAGGAGCTGTCCGATGTCCGTGCAAATGGAACTGCACAAAATCATTATCAGCGAGATGCAGGAATCTCAGATCATCGTTCTCAAGGAGGTCAACGGTGAGCGCAACTTTCCCATCGTCATCGGGAGCAACGAAGCTCTGGCGATTGACCGACGCCTCAAGGGGCACACCACGCCGCGGCCAATGACTCATGACCTTCTGGCCAGCGCCATCGAGCAGATGGGCGGGACCATCGAGCGCATCGAGATCAACGATCTGGCCGACCGGACGTTTTATGCGATGATTCATATTCGGCGTAATGGACAGGTAATCCAGATTGATAGCCGCCCGAGCGATGCGATTGCTCTGGGAGTGGCCACGACAGTTCCCATTTACGTGGCAGACCATGTCGTCAAAGCCGTCTGCTGGAAATTCGCGCCGCCTTCACCTTGAGTGGGGTTCGATTTTCATAGAGCCAACTGCTGTAAATCTCTTGTCAAGGAATTCGCATGCAAATGATCGAGGCTGTCGTTAAGCCGCACAAACTCGATGCCGTCAAAAATGCGCTGGCCAAGCTGGGGATCCTCGGCGTGACGGCTATCGAATGCAAAGGGTTTGGCCGCCAGATGGGGCATACCGAGCGCTATCGCGGCGCGAAGATGGACGTCGGCTTTGTCCCCAAGGTGATGCTCAAGATTTGCGTGAAGGCCGAGGACGTGCAGAAAGCCGCCAATGCGATCATCGAGGCGGCGCGCACGGGCGAAGTCGGCGACGGAAAGATTTTCATCCACCCTATCGCGCAAGTCATCCGTATCCGCACCGGCGAAACCAACGAGCAAGCCCTGTAATCCCCGCCGGTCAGATAAAGTTCTTATAGTCAAAGACGTCCAGATACTGCCACGCCAAAGCTCGGACCTGATCGCGCTCGGTCGCGTTTAATTCCTCGGCCGTTGCCTTGTTCGCCTGCGGATTTGCTTTGCGAATCGTTCCCCACGGATAGACCTCTTCCAGCGGATTTCCATTCCACGAGGGCGTCTCCAGCGAGGCCGGCGATTCCAAGCCGAGTTTTTCACAAACCGCGCCCAGCGCCTTGCGCGGATTGGCCATCATGTCTTCGGTGCGAACGATGTGCATCCGGTCGGGATATTTCTGTTTGGCCAGCAGCGCGTGATACTGATTGATCGTCCAACCGAGCATGTAATGGTTGACGCTCAGCGGCACAGGCCGCTTTTTGGTGTCCGCATACGCCGACCACGGATTGCGCACGATCTGGAGAACATGAGCTTCGGGTAAATCGCCCAGTATCTTGAGTGCGTCCACGACGATGATCGGGCTATAGCCCACGTAAACCGTCTGCTGGCCCGTCCGCTTGTAATCCTTCCAGGCGTCAAAGGTCGCCCGGAAAAACGCCGCCATGTTGTTTCCGCGAGAACGCCCGGTCTTCTTCACATGCTGTTGATAAATCTCACACCGGTTGTCGTCGTTCATGTCAAACGGCATGTGGCGAAACTTGCTCACATTCGGCGTCCGTGAGCGGACCTTCCCTTCCTCGTCAATGATCGCCTTGTAATCCTCAAAGGGTGACGCCTCCAGCGCGAACGTCGGCCAGCGGTATTTCACCGGATACATCGAGGAGAGCGCATCCATGACCAGGCGCGTCCCCACCTGTGATTCAAACGGATAGACGAACATTTGAGGATGGCCGTCGAGAAAACGATGGCAGGTATTACCCCCGTTTTCGTACATGGCCGAGATCATCAAAAACCGAAAGTCACTGCTCATGGTTTCTCCATTAGGAAGGCATAGAATAGCTGTTTTTGCTTCGCCGTGGGATGAGTCGAATTTCGCGTAAAGGCAAATCCTTTAGCGAAGCTGCTGGGGACGATTTCAATTGCGAAGATCTGGTTGCCACCGGGCCATAGCAGGCTGCCCAGAACCTTGCCGCTCTTCAACTCAACGGCATGCAGGCCGCAAACGCTGGCGGCTATGTCCAATCCCGGTGCGTAGTGAGCAAATCGGGGCAATACCCGGGACGTGCCGACGATAGCAATTCCGTCGTGAAAACAAAGCCCGCGCGTCCAGCCGGGCAGGCGAACGACCGAAGTGAATCCTCCATCCTCAATATATCCTAATTCACCGTAGCCACTGTTATCTACCCAGACGTGATGGTTGTAAAGCCGGGCAGAATGAGGCCGGGTTAACCCACGGGCGATCGGTCGTCGCGTTTTGGCGGAAAAGATGACGCCGCGGCAATCCACGGAAAAATTCCGATGCCCGGGCCGCCGACGGGCCATCTCCGCGCAGGAGGCCGAGAAATAGGATTCGGCGAGGGTCCGGCCCGCGGCGATGGAATTGAGTTGAAGATAATTGCGGCCAAAATCCGGCCGGCCATTCGTTTCAACCGCCCGAGGCCACCAGACGCGCTGAAATCCGCCGTCGGGCGCGAGGCGGATTATCGCGTTGTGCCCAACTGCATTGCCATGCAGTTGGCCGCCGATCATCGCCAAGTCGTGAAGATAAAGGCTGCCCGGGAAAAATCGCACCAGCGATGGCAGCAGCACATCGCTCCACTTTTCGATTTTGCCGCCGGGTGAATCAAGCCGTTCCAAAACCCCGGCGGTAGGACTTAGATCGTAAATCTGATTGGGATTTCGCGTGCAGGCGACGTGAACCGTTTTTCGTTTCAGATCCACCGCCATTCCTGACGGATGAGGCAATCGCATGAACGAAACGTGCGAGCCTTTGGAATCGGCTTGAAGCGCGAGAACCAAGTGTTCGTATTCACGCGTTACAAGGACCGTGATGCGCTTCTGGGCCAGAACGTTCCACCAATCGCCGCGAACGCGTGATTTCAGTAGCGCCGGCTCGATTTGTCCGGCGGTTTCCCAGAAACTGATGACCTGCGCGGGGTGCCGCCACTGCGTGTTGTGCTGGGCGTGATGAGATTCAGGGGTTGATGGCCGCTTCTGGGTCATCCCTGCTCCGGGCCGGCGACGCCCTGGCGGGCCAGTTGAACCGCGCCCCAATACATCCGCCGGGCCGACTTCAAACTTGTCGTTGATCGGCCTCCGTGGCGCTTCGTCGATTGAATGGGGATTTCCATCACGGGGTAATTGTTGCGGCGGCAGATCGCCAGAAATTCCGCGTCGATCAGGTCATCATCCCGCCGCAGCTTTAATAATTTGTCGAACGTTCTCGGAAACACCTTGGGCGTACCGTTTACGTCACGCGCCCGAATTCCCAGACGAATCCGGCATTCCAGGTTAAAGATATAGGAGCCGACCAGGCGACGCCAGCCTTCGCGAATCGTCCTTTTGGCCTTCACGGCGACATCCGGATGTTCTCGGGCGAAGTTCAAAACCGCCAGGAGTTCTTCCGCCGTCGTTCGCGCGGAATTGGTGTAACAAATCTGGTCCCCTTTGGCAGCGGCCAATCCCAGCTTCACGGCCAATCCCCATCCTCCCGGCACGCTTTCGACCACGCGAACTGATCGATGTTTTGCGGCCAAATCCCGGCAAACCGGCGCCGAATTGTCCCGGTTGCCGTTGGCGACGAGGATTAATTCGTAAGGCGTCGGATAACCGCCCAGCGCACTTTCATAACCCTCCACCACGGCGCCGATATGGTCGGCCTGGTTGTGGACCGGAAGGATAATGGAGATCAGTCCGATGCTCACGAGCGGCCTGCCCCGCCTCGCCGCGAGCCGCCGTCCAATGCCTCCGCCGCCCAGCGCATTTCTCCATCCTCGATGAATGTTCGGCGGATAAAGTGAGGCCGGCGCTTGACCTCCTCAAAAACCCGCCCGATGTATTCCCCCAGCACGCTCACGGCGAAGAGGTTCAGCGAACCAAAGAAGAGCACCACGATAATCACGGTCGTGATACCCGAGGCAGCGCGCTGGGGATAAATGACATGCAGGGCGATCTGAACGCACGCCATGACGGCACTGACCAGCAGCATGGCAAATCCGCACAGACTCACCAGGTGAAGAGGCACGTTGCTGAAGGAAAGTAATCCACCGCTGGCTCGCCGCAATGCATGAATGCGGTGTCTTCCTGACTGAGCGGGGTCCGAACCGACGCGTTCGTATTCGACTCCGGTCTGGTGAAACCCCGCGTAGGCGCGTAATCCGCGTAAAAAAAGACTGCGCTCCGGGAACCGCAGCATCGCTGCCACGACGCGTTTGTCCATCAGGGAGAAATCACCGGCATCATGTGGCACACGGACATAGGAGAACCGATTGAAGATTCTATAGAAAATCCCCCGTCCTAATCGGCTTGCCCCCGAATCACCCGCGGGTTTGCGCTGTCCATAGACAACGTCGTACCCTTCGCGCCATTTAGCGACGAATTTCTCGATCAGCTCCGGCGGATCGTTCAGGCCTGCCATCATCAGAAGACAGGAATTTTTTCCCGCGATTTCCATCCCGCTCAGGTAGGCCGCCTCGGGACCAAAATCGCGCGAGTGCACGATTCCGACCACTCGCCGGTCATTCCGCGAGATTCCTCGAATGATTTCATCGCTTCCGTCGCCGCTGCAGTTGTCCACAAAGATGATTTCGAAGTCGATATTCATCTCGCCAAAAACGCTTCGAAGCCGCTCGTAGACGAGCGGAATCGTCCTGGCGTGATTGTGGCATGCCACCACGGCGCTGACGCTGTGCTTCGTATCCAGACCGTACTTCTTGGAAGATTGCTCATAACGCTTCTTGTCCGGCAGCGAGCGATACCACTCGATGGTCCGATGCATTCCTTCGCGAAAATCGGTCCGCGCCGACCACTCCAGCCTCTCCCGAGCTTTATCCGGCTTGGAATACCATTCGGTCACATCCCATTGACGATTGGGCATCGTGAAAACCGGCGCTTCACTGATTTTGAAGAGATTTTGGGCGAGCAGGGCCACATCGCGGATCGTGGTTTTCCGACCCGAGCCGATGTTGAACGACTCGCCATGATCCTTGTCGCGGAGGTTCAGTGCCGCATCAACAAATGCCTCACAGGTATCGTAGATATAAACAAAATCACGGGATACCTCGGGGTTCACAAACTCCGGATATTTTCCATCGACGCCAAATCGCACCAGCGTCGGGATCAATCGCGAGGAATCCTCCAGCGGGCCGTAGATCGAATAGAGCCGCAGATTCGCACAGGGCAGCGATTTTCGCTTGCCATAGAAATAAATCAGATTGGCTGCCGCGACCTTGGAAACCGCGTAATCGCTATTCGGAGCGGTCAGTTCGTTTTCCGCAGGGGCGGTTGCATTGTCGCCATATTCGGATGAGCTTCCCGCGTGGATGTAGCAGGCGATTTTTGACTTGGCCAGACGGGCCAGCAGCCTGGCCGTGAAATTGAAATTTGTCTGATAGATCAACTGCGGCTCGGTCTCGAAGGAATACGCCCCGTACGCCACACAATTAAACACCGTGCGCGGGTTCACCTGTGCAAGCAGGGCGTCCAGATTCGAATCGACCAGCAGATCGACGATGGCCACGTTCTTGGAATCGATTCCCTCTAGCCGCCACGCAGGCGTGCGTGATGCTGTCCCCACCACGTCGTTCCGCTGCGACAGCAATTGCCGAAACAGATTGGCCCCGACGAAACCGCTGGCGCCCAGGACCAGGATGGGACCCTGTAGTTTTTTGATCTTGGTGGCCAGTTCGGCGCTTGCCGCAGGCAGCGTGTCAGCCATTCACTTTGCCCTCGGAGCTAAGCGCCTGAATGATTGATTCCGCGTCCAGACCGCATTCTTTGCGATGAAACTTTTGTGATCCGTAAAGCCCAGAGCAATATCCCTGGGCACAGCGATGTGTAAAGCGGGGGGGGGCCTCCCCGATTAAGAGCAGATGCCGCGCCAGCATTTCTCCAGCACTTCCGCGCGCAACATGCTCTTCGACGACCATCAGATGCTCGCTCTGTTTCAAATCCTCCATCAGCGGCTGCGGCAACTGATCGACGGGCAATTCGCTCAGAACCCAAAGATTCGGCTGCTCGAAAGCGGGCAACTGCCCGATCGCTCCCAGGAGACTTCCTGCCAGCGGCCCGACTGCGATGATCGTCGCCCTATTCCCATTCCAAAGTTTCCGCCAGGGCGCATACGGCGGAAGTTTCGCATCTTTGGGCTCTTCGCCCAATCCAAGCCGCAGATACGCCGGATGCTGGGTCTCAAATAATTTTTCAGTCACCTGCGATACATCCGAATCAAACGCGGGGATATACACGCGAATATTTGGAAGGCACAACAGCGCGCCGTAATCCTCCAGAGCGTGATGCGTGGCTCCCATGACGCCATAACCATACCCGCCGCCGTTACCGACCAACACCACCGGCAAATCGTGTAGACAGATATCGTTCCTTACATGCTCATACGGCCTTGCATAAATAAATGGAGCGATGCTGTAAGCCCAGGATCGCAGTCCCTCCCGTGCCATTCCGGCCGCGACGGCCACCATATTTTGTTCTGCAACGCCCGCGTTGATGAACCGTTGGCCCATCACGTCCCGCAGCGGTTCCAAGGCTTTGTACCCCAGATCACCCGTGAGAAAGATGAAATCGCTTCGCTTGGACTGGTTTACGAGCGATTGGCAGAAGGCGTTTCGCATAGGCGCTGGATTTCTTCAACGGCCTGCTGATAGAGCTGCGGCGTCAGCGGCAGATAGTGCCACTCCATTTTGTGCTCCATGAAGGAGACGCCGGAGCCTTTTGTCGTGGATGCGAGCACGAACGTCAAGCCGCCCGCCGCCTCGGCCGCCGCGCGGCGAATCTCGACGGGGTCATGCCCGTCGATCTCGATCGTGCGAACTTTGAACGCTTGGAATTTTTCCGATAGGGGGGTCAAATCGGCCACTTCTTCGGTCGTGCCAAACCCCTGAAGTCCATTGAGATCGACGAAAACAGTCAGATTGTCCAAAACATGATGCCGGGCGAAAATGAGCGATTCCCAATTCGATCCTTCATTCCATTCGCCATCTGAAGTGAGGCAAAACACGCGGCCCCCCTCACCACGCAGCTTTTTCGCCAGTGCCATTCCCGCCGCCAGCCCCAACCCATGGCCCAGACTCCCCGTCGCGAACGGAATCTGCTCGATTCCTCTGGCGGGGGGGTGCCCACTCAGCCGAGTTCCATCCTTGTGAAAAGTCTTCAATTCCTCCTCGCTGATGCTCCCCATACTCCAGAGAGTGATGTATAGCGCGCCAGCCGCATGTCCCTTGGAGAGCACGAACCGATCGTCGGGGCCCAACACTTCATGATGGAGGCTCAGAAGAATATCCAACGCCGAGAGGTTGCCCCCAATGTGCCCCACGCCGCTTTCAAAGTGCATCTTCAATAGCCGCAATCGGGATCGCTGGATTTGATCGCGAGTAAGTGAATTTCCAGATTTCATTCAACTCCAAGCGCAAATTCTGCGCGGCGATCTCATTTTGTTTGATTCGACGTGAAATTGCCAGAGTGAATTTGCTGGAACATTTTTTTGATCATATTTCAAGCTTGCCCGTGGCATCCGAAAAATCGCGGGATATATTCGTGCCACAAAGGACAAGGAGGTCCGATGGGTGAACTTTCTTCGGGGAATTCCGCGCCGATTGAACGTGATTCGGCAACTCAGCGTGAAATGAAATTTCCCGCACGCATAATCGTTTCCCTTCGCGCCGGCGTCGTTTTGGCCGTGGCCAATGTGGTTTGCGTGGCGGTCTTATCCTGGGCTTGGGTGCACAGCCGCGCGGAACCCCGGGTGATCTCCGTCACGGGCTCCGCCAAGAAAGTCATCGACTCCGATCTGATCGTCTGGACGGGCCATATCTCGGCGAGCGATCCCAAATTGGAATTGGCCTACACCGTATTGAAAGCCTCGACGGACAAGACCGTCGATTTTCTGAAAAGTGCCGGAGTCACTCCCAGCCAGATCACAGTTGGCTCCATCGAAACCGTTCGACATCTCCAGCGTGACGCCAAGGGAAATGAAACCGACCTCGTCGCCAGTTACGAATTGAAGCAACCTGTTTGGGTCTCCAGCAACGACTTGGACAAAGTCTCCGCGGCCGCTTTCACCGTCACTGACCTGCTCAAACTCGGGGTCCAACTGGAATCCGAGCCGCCCAAGTTCTTTTACACCAAAATGTCGGACCTCAAGATCAATATGCTGGCTGATGCCACAAAAGACGCCACCTCCCGTGCCCAGCAGATCGCCTCAAACAGCGGTTCCCGCCTGGGGTCAATCCGGGACGCCAGGATGGGGGTTATGCAGATTAATGCGATTCATTCCGACCAAGTCAGCGATTCTGGCGTAAATGACACATCTTCTCGCCAAAAAGAAATTACCGCTGTTCTGTCCGCTCGATTCGAATTGGAATGAATGTTTGGAATACGATCTATAAGATCATGCATCAGAAGGCTTTATATAGATTCTGTGGACATGATACTCGGCGCCGGCAGGACGAACTAACCAGAAAGTAGGACGTAATGGACAATTGTGGGCCTATCGTTCAACGGCCTTGACAGGTTGCGGATAGGCCAGCAAACTGCCCCACCCCTGGGGTCGGCGCCGGGCACAGCTAATGTCCGGTAAGACGACGATTCGTGAAGAATCCAAGTCGATCTGTCGATACGAGCCTCAGATTGCGGGGTGGGGGTTAGTCGACAAAGTCGTTCGCGACGCATGGAAGTGATGTAGTTTAATGGCAAAAAAGAACGGGAAGAATCTAGTGATCGTCGAGTCGCCTGCCAAGGCGAAGACGATCAACAAGTACCTGGGGGACGACTACGTCGTAAAAGCCAGCATGGGCCACGTCCGCGATCTCCCTTCTAAGGGAATGGGTGTGGACCTCAAGACATTTGAACCCGACTACGAAGTCTTGGAGAGCCGCAGCAAGGTCATTGGAGAACTGAAAAAACTCGCCAAGGAAAGCGACAAAATTTATCTCGCCACCGACTTGGACCGTGAAGGCGAAGCCATTGCCTGGCATCTCAAGGAGACTCTGGGCATTCCCAATGAGCGCGTCCATCGCGTCATTTTCAATGCGATCACCAAGAGCGAGATTCAAAAGGCATTTCAAAAGCCCCAGCGCATCGATATCAACCGCGTCAATGCCCAGCAGGCTCGCCGCATCCTCGACCGTATCGTGGGGTACGAGATCAGTCCGCTGCTTTGGCGCAAGGTCGCTCGCGGCCTCTCCGCCGGACGCGTGCAGTCCGTCGCGGTCCGACTGATCGTGGAACGAGAACGGGCGATCGACGCTTTCATTCCCGAAGAATTCTGGAAAATTGCCGGCGTCTTTACCGCCGACGCCAATGCCGCCAAAAGCCTGGCACAGCAATGGACCGATTTCCTGGTCAATACCGGTAATGGCGAGCGCACCAAAGCCGAGCGCGACAAATGGCTGGGTGAGCACACGGCCTTCGTCGCCGAGCTGATTGAAATCGCCGGCAAGAAATTTGAGCCCAACAACAAGGCCGACGCCCGCAAAGCAGCCGAACTGCTCGGATATGTCGTCGACCAGGATCAGACGACTGAGGACGCACAAGCGAAAGGCCCGGCGCGTCATCCGACGAAATTCATCGGTCGTTTGGGCAAGGTTCCCGATTTCGCCGTTCGATCGGTGGAGAAAAAGCGGGTCACCAGCCGTCCGCCTGCTCCGTTCATCACCAGCACTCTTCAGCAAGCCGCCAGCAGTCGTCTGAGCTTCG
>CAZCKE010000112.1:0-10118 GCA_964499005.1 uncultured Tepidisphaeraceae bacterium | reverse complement strand
CCACCCCTGTGCTGTTTCCCGATCGTTGCATGTCCGCAGCAGCGAATCCTGTAACTTGAGTTGTCCGTTCTGCCCTTTAGGCTCTGGGGGGTGCGCGCGCAGATCGGCGTCCGAGTCCATCACACGCCGGACAATGGCGTTGACATATTCCGCTGGGATCTCCGTCATTCCTCGACGTCCCAAAACTTCGGGCCAAATCCGCGATTACGCGAGTTCATCCCGAGCGCCAATCCTAAGAATAGATTCCATTATTTCAAAACAAAACATAGGTTTTGTGACGACACTTGCATCATCGTCCATTTGAAGCATGCAGGCGCGTCATGCGGGCTCAGGCAGGGGGATTGCCGGTAAAATTGGTGTGTTTTGCCCAATTTTGAGATATTTTGCCACGGTTTGTTATACGACCCCCGCCATCCCGGTTTGAATCGGAGAACTGACATATTCGCGCGGATCGGTGACGTACCCGCGCAGCGCACTGGCCGCCACGGTTAAGGGCGAGGCGAGGTAGACCGCGCTCTTGGTGCTCCCCATGCGGCCGGGGAAGTTGCGGTTGGTTGTGCTGATGCAAACTTCTGTCCGCTGGAGGCGGCCGAACGTATCGCCAGGCCCACCCAGGCACGCAGCGCACCCCGAGGCGCCGACCTTGCAGCCGGCATCCAACAAGACATCCTCAATGCTCTTTTCGTTGGGTCCCTTTTCGACGCCGCGCAGGTTCAGGCGTTTCATGTCCGAATGCACCTCGGTGCTTCCCGGGACGACGAACGTCGGGATCTTCACCTGGTTGCCCTTGAGAATATTGGCCGCGAAGATCATGTCCGTGATCTTCCCGCCCGTGCAACTTCCGATGTACGCCTGATCGAGTTTGACCTCCCGGCAGTTGTAGGCGGTATCTCGATTGTCGGGGCTGTGCGGCTTGGCAACCAGCGGCTCCAACGTCCCTAAATCCCACTGCGCCTCATAACAATATTTTGCGCCATCATCATCGCGGAAGACATCCCAGTGGGGAATCTTGCTGCGATTCCGGACGTATTGCAGCGTCTTCTCATCGACGTCGCATACCCCATTCTTGCCGCCGGCTTCGATCGCCATGTTGGTCAGCGTCATGCGGTCTTCGAGCGTCAGAGATGAAATGCCGTCGCCGGCAAAATACATGCTGTTATAGGTGGCTCCGTCCACGCCGATCTCGCCGATCACCGCGAGGATCAAATCCTTCGCCGTGAGATGTGGAGGGATCGATCCGTGGAATGTGAATTTCATGGTGGGCGGCACTTTCAGCCAGAGTTTGCCCGTGCCGAGCACAAACGCGGCGTCGGTATTGCCGATCCCCGTCGCGAATTGCCCAAACGCGCCGGCCGTGCAGGTGTGACTGTCGGTGCCCAGCAGCACCTCGCCGGGCCGCACGTGCCCCTCTTCCGGCAAGGCCTTGTGACAGACACCCTTGTAGCTGGTCTTGGTTGGATCGCGATATGGGTTGGGCATCGTCGGTTCGTTCTTTACAAACTCCGCGTCATAAAAGTATTTAAGCTTCTGTTCCTTCACGAAGTCGCGGAGGATCTGCACGTTGCGATGGCATTTCTGGTCGGCCGTGAAAATGTAGTGGTCCGGGATAATGACCACCTTGTTCCCGTCCCACACTTTGGCATCGCGGCCAAATTGCTCGTGGAAGATCCCGATCGTTCCCGGCCCGCAAACATCGTGCGTCATCAGGATGTCCACATCCACCCAGATGTTGTCACCGGGGCGAACGTGCTTCTTTCCGGCATGCTTTGCCAGAATCTTTTCGGTCATTGTCATGCCGCTCACGCCATGCTCCTTACGTCGTTGATCGTTGATCATCCGCCCTTTGCCGTGCTACCCCCGTCACTGTATGGCCAAGGACAAACAATAGAGGGTTAATTATATCAAATTCCCACCGATTTCGTGCGAGTTGGCGTTATCCGGGCCGAATTTATGCCACGATCGCCCGTAAATGACCCATTCAGCTCCATCGCGCTGTTTACACGACCGTTTCCGCCGATCGCAGGAAATCCACATGGATTTTCAGGCCCTCGCGCAAGGGGGTGGCAGGAACCATTAAGCCATCGTCGCGGGCCTTGTCGGTGTTGTAAACGCGATGGGTGCAGAAATGGATGTTGCCCGGGTTGTCGCGAATATAATCGGAAATGGGGATTTCCCGGATTGTCAGACCCACGCCCAGCAGATCGGCGATATGGCGGTAGTAAACGCGAGATTCCACGATGTCAGGACCCGGTGAGAAATAAATCTGGTTCAGGGAGCGCGGGTTGCCCATGCAACTGGCAGACATTTTCCATAAATCGTCCGCAAAAACCGGATGCTGAAGAAAATGCCCGCCGCCAACCAGTGCAATGGGCTCTGATCGGAGAAGCTTCGCGATCAGTTGCGAATCGCGCGCGGCCGCGGGAAGGCATCCAAGCTGGGAACCCGGGCCATAAATGTGACAGGGCCGCAGAATGATCCAGGGCAGCATTGACCCCGCCGCGAGAAAAACCTCCTCTGCGTCTCGCTTCCCCCGGCCGTATGGGCTGTCGTGAAAACGGGAATACGTTTCGTCAATCCTCCACGGCCGATCGATTGGCGCAATCACGCAATCGGTGGAGATGAACACAAGACGACCGGCGCGGCCCGTGAAACATTCCACATCCTGTCGAGCGTCATCCGCGCTGAAGGCGATGCAATCGACGACCAGATCCCATTTTATTTGGGTTGCCGCGATCGCCGAGGCAAACGCGGCCCGATCCTTCCGATCCGCGATGATCGGCGTCGCGCCCGCCGGGATTGCCCGCTGACCGCGCGTGACCGTCCAGACGCGGTGCCCCTCCCGCAGGGCACATCGCACCATGGCCCCGCTGAGGAACCCGCTGCCTCCAATAATCAAAACCTTGGCCATCAGAAATTGAAATTGTCGGGGTCGGGACCGATTCGTTTGTTCTGATCCAGCGCGTCGATGCGATTCATTTCGCCAGCATCGAGTTGGAAATCAAAGACGCCGGCGTTTTCGATGATCCGGTCCTTATGTACCGACTTGGGGATCATGACAACCTGATGTTGCAGACCCCAGCGGATGGCAATCTGCGCGGGCGTCTTGCCGTGCTTTTTGCCGATCTCCATCAGCGCCGGAATTTTCGCTACCGCGCCTTGCATCAGAGAGGCCCACCCTTCGAAGACGATCCCCTTGGACTGGCAGAAATCGACCAGCTTCTGCTGGCGAGCCTCCGGATGCCATTCGACTTGATTCACGGCTGGGACGACCTTGGCGATCTTCAGGATGTCCTCAATGTGGTGGATCAGAAAATTGCTGACCCCAATTGTCTTGGCTTTCCCTTTCTTATAAAGCTCTTCCATCATCTTCCAGCACTCGACGTATTTGCCCGGCACGGGCCAGTGCAGCAGGTAGAGATCAACGTAATCCATGTGGAGTTTTTGAAGGCTCGTATCCAGCGCCTGCGCGACCTTGCCGCTGCGCATGTCGGGATTCCACACCTTGGTCGTGACAAAGACTTTCTCCCGCGGCACGCCCGAAGCGCGAATCGCCTCGCCGACATTCTCTTCGTTTCTGTAGAGGGACGCGGTATCGATGTGGCGGTAGCCGACTTCCAGAGCCCAGATGACCGACTTCTCCGCGACGTCGCCGGGCGGAGTCTGATACGTGCCCAGCCCCAGCCAGGGCATCAAAACTCCGTTGTTCAACTTCGCGCTGTCAGCGATCGATTCGATTTTCATATTGGTTTGCATCCTACAGGATTTCATCCGCCTGGCGACATGGAGAATGCGGACTCGATATCGCCCGGCAAATCCCAACGAGCGATAGAGCCGCTTGGGCGGACATTCGCTTCGCTGTCGAGCCAAACAAAGATGCTCTTACGGGCCGCATCATAGGCAAAATCGTGTGTTTTGAATGGCGCCACCGGCCCAAACGGCGTCCACGATTTTCCGTCGTCTTTGGAGACAAACAAGCGCGTCTTGTTCATGCCTCCCAGGGCAATCAGGCGATCCGGCGCGATCTCAAGAATTTGACCGCGAGCCGGACCCCTCACGCGCGACCAGGTTTTGCCCTGATCGGTGCTGGTGATCGTGTGCTGGTCCCACAGGCAGGACCAGAAAATCTGCCCCTTGGAAGTCACCGTATGATTGCCGCTGGCGCCTTCCTTGGAAACCAGCGCCCAGGTTTGGCCGGCATCCTCCGTGCGATAAATGCCCCAATTCTCCCCCTTTTTATATCCCGCTGAATTGATGATGTACGTCCTGGCGTCGAGCAAAATGGGATCGGATGAAAAAGCCGTATCCGGCGGAATCTTGTCGCCGATCTTTTCCCAGGTCAGACCGCCATCGATCGAGCGATGGAGGCTGTGCTCCTGTTCATGCAGACCAACCAGCAATGTTTTACGCAAGGGATCGGTGAAATCGACGGCGATCCCATCACAGTGCTCGTTTTTTCCCAGATGCGTAAACGTTTGCCCACCGTCGGAGGTCTTCCACACGCCATAGTTGTACATCCCGCTGGTCCACATTGTCTGAGGATCGACGGGATCGAAAACAAATTGCACCGCCTGCCCGGTATTGGGCGGTGTTTTGCCGGGTTGGCCCATGCGTTTCCAGGTTTCACCTTCATCGCCGCTCGACCAGAGCCCATTGGATCGCGTCGAGGCGATGACTAAATCCTTCCCCGGCCAGACGACCATCTTCCAGACAACAGACGTGGAGCCCCCCTGCCAATCGCCGTCGATCTTCTTCCAAACCGGGCCGTCGTCCGCTCGCACAACCGAAGCGAGTGATGCCAAAATAATCAGCAGATAACTCGGCCGACGGATGTACATGATGTTGGTCCTCTCACTAAACGATTTCCAACTCATCGGCCGTCGGAAATTTCGGGAACGACGCGGTCGGAAGCGCCTGATACCAATACGCCACCGAGGCGATGTCATCCTGAAGCGGCAAATATCGCCCGCCACTGCGCCAGCCCAGTGCCTGAATCGTCACTCGCATCTCATGCTCGAATCGGATCGGGTCAGTGACATGCCAGCGGTACATCCCAAACCGTGTCTGGCTCTGATAAACCCCATCCGGCCGGATGACTTGCGGCAACCCCGCATACGGCGTGGTGAATTCTTGATATTGCTTGGTCGCTTTGTTTTCAAAGTTGTATGAGCCACAGAAATAATCCTCCGTGCCGGTGCCGCAGATCGTGGGCCAATCCTTGTCGCCGTCGAAATAGAATTTGATTTCTCCTTCGCCCCACCATCCGGAGTTGTTAACGCCCCAGGCCATGTAGGTGCCGACATATTGCCCCTGCCCGCGCACGCCGTCGAGAATGGTGTAGACCTCCTTGTAAGGCACCGGGTTGACCCGTCGAAATTGCGCGTGGAAATATGCCGCCTCCGCCGGAACCTCGGTCAGCGTGTAATTGATCTGATAAAAGAGGGTCATCGCCTCGGCGCCGATGTTGGTGAATGTCATCCGGCAATGCTTGCAAAAGGGCATCTCCCAATAGCAATTGAACGCGCTGCCGGGGTTCACGCAGACGGCCAGCGACGAGACGGGAGCGAATTTCTCCCATCCACAGGCAAAGAAATCGCCGATCGGGCATTCCACGCTGGGGGTCGCCTGGCCATCCCAATAAATACGGAGGATTCCAAACCGCCACGGATTGTTCGGCGTCATCCAGATCTGCTGGATCGCGCCGGGGCCGACGATGTTGGCGATTTCCCTCTCCTCTCCGGCGGCAATACGAATACATGGCGAGATTTTCCAGCCGGCGCCCAGATCGCGAGCCGCGCCTCCTTTTTCGGGAGCCATGCCGCCGCGGCCTTTTTCGCCGGTGAAATTTTCGGCGCTAATGGAACGCGTTTTCGCGGCGGAAAGGAGACCTAGCGTCCCCATTCCCATTCCCAAACCGTTGAATGCCATGATGGTTTCCTCGCTCGTCCCCCGGCGCGGGATTTTCACCAGCGCCGCCACGGCCGTCAATCAATTCCGAAAATTGGTCTATAATCCCGGGATGTTTCGCCTCACACGGGAAGTTCGATTCGCCATCAACGCACCCGACGCGGGATCGGAGCCGCTCGGCCTCAACGCTTTCGGCGGCGTGCCGGCGCTGCGAGGCATCGGCCATTATCTCGCACTGCAAGTCACCCTCGTCGGCGATCTGGACCCCCAGTCCGGATACCTGCGCAATATCAAAGAAGTCGACCAGGTCGTCCGGCAAAAAGCCGTCCCTCTGGCGACGGCCAGTCTATACCACGACAGATCCAATGGCGGCGCAACGCTGCTGATGCAAATCTTCGACGCTCTTAAAGACAGCTTGCACCCTTGCACGATCGAACGCTTACACCTGGCCCTGAGCCCAACAACAAGCCTGAGCCTGTCCACTCCGGAGATCCCCATGATTCGTCGCCATCAGAAATTTGAATTCTGCGCTGCTCATCGCCTGAACAATCCCGCCCTGAGCGAGGAGCGCAACCGCCAGCTTTTCGGAAAATGCAACAACCCCAACGGCCACGGCCACAATTATATCCTGCAAGTCTCCGTCGCCGGCCGGCCAGGAAATGATGGAATCGTAATCCCCAGCGCCGAGTTGGAAACCATCGTCCGCTCCGGTGTTCTGGATCCCTTCGACCACAAAAATCTCAATATCGAAGTCGAAGAATTTGCCAGGCTCAACCCCACCGTCGAAAACATCGCTCGGGTCATCCATGAGCGATTGAAACCGAAATTCGAAAAGGCCGGTATAAAACTCGCCGGCGTCACTGTCTGGGAAAGCGAGCGGACGTGGTGCGAATATACGGGTGATTGATGCGTGGTGATTGACATCGAAATCCAGCGCCCACTTCTTCTCAATCACCATGCATCAATCACCAATCACCCAATCGCCATCTCCGCATCCGTCGTCGTCTCCGCCATCCACCACAAAATCAGCACCGGTGTCAGCCGCCCCAGCAGCATGATCGCGGAATACGCATAGAGCAGCCCCGGCGTATCCGGCAATTCCGAAACCGACAAACCCACATTGCTGAAAGCGCTGACGGCATTAAATAACACTCCTCCGCTCCCATCCGGCGCATCGTGGAGATACGCGAGCAGCGCCGCGCCGAGAATGATCATCCCCAGGTAAATGCCCAGCCATGCCAACGCGATCCCCAGCGGACGACCCACCGGGCGTCCCCTCAGCAAGCGACGCCCACCCTCAAAAAGCTGCGCCAGCGTCGTGGTTTTTAATCCTCCTCCGGTGCCGGCCGGGCTTGCTCCAATCGCCATCAGCAAAATTAAAATCCACTGAGCGCCGGGTCCCACGGTACGCAGTGGCGCGATATCCAGGCCCCCCGTGCGCGATTCAATCGCCAGAACAGAGCTTGACGGCGCCGCCGTTTGCATCGCGTCCGGGCTCACGCTCCCGATATGCGCCAGATTAAGTCCGAAGATCAGGACAAACCCGATCACATAGAGCCAAGCCGAGGTTGAAATCACTGTGCGCGAGTGAATGGAAAGCGATTTGCCCCCAAAAGTCGCGCCGTACAACTCCATCAGCACGGGAAGCCCCAGCCCCCCGAGAATCGTCAGTGGCAAAATCGCCAGATGCGTCGTCAGATCGCTCGACGACGGGAGGTTCGATGCCGTAAGCCCACAATTCCCAAACGCGCTGGCTGCCAGAAACATCGCGTTAAACGACGAGCGACCTCCCTGCCAAAGGCACGCCGTTCCCACTAGCAGCGCCAACGACTCGGCCACGAGCGCGGCCATGATGATCTGCCGATCGTTCACCTCGAGCCGCGCAATTCGCCGCACCGCCAGCGCTCCAACGATCATGCTGAACAAACTGCCGACGGCGATCAACATCAGCACGATCTCGAGCCCGATCGGATTCAGATCGGTAATCCCCGGATTCTGGCGAAAGCCCGTCAGCGTTGCCGCATTGACGGCGATGAACAGCGCGCGGATCCCATTGTGGCTGCCCGTCATCCCCAGACCCCGCAGCGACACTAAACCCAGAAGAATCGCTCCCAGATAAATCGGAAACGACCAGTTGATCAGAGTGGATCCTGAATCACGCGGACGATCGGCCTGCCGGGCTGATTTGACTTGCATCGCCATCGTAGTCCGCTTTCCGGGTCCGGCCATATCACGTTATTTCTTGTAGACGGTCTCCGGCTCAAACGCCTTCTTCGAAGTAATCTTCCATTCCTTGCCCCCCGCCTGATACTGCCGGAAGAAGCAACTGTAATACCCCTCATGGCAGGCGGCCCCGACCTGCTCGACCTTGACCAAGATCACGTCCGCGTCGCAATCGATTGAAATCGATTTGACATGTTGCACGTGCCCGCTGCTCTCCCCCTTGAGCCAGAGCTTGTTACGGCTGCGGCTGAAAAAGTGCGTCTGGCCCGTCTGAACCGTCTTCTGGAGGGCTTCCCGATTCATCCACGCCATCATCAGGACTTCATGGGTCTTGGAATCCTGAACGATCGCAGGAATAAGCCCGTTGGAATCGAATTTGAGCTGGTCCAATTGCGTGTCCATGTCGGCATTGTTCGGGGCCGGCGGCGGCTTTGTCAAATGATCCGGTCTGGGCCTCGGAATAAGGTCTATTATCATCTATCAGCCCCCAAATCGTTACGGTATATTTGGCCCGCACTCACGGGAGAAAATCGCATATGGCACGCACCAGCCCATCCGCCATGATTGCGCCTCCCGACCTCCCGCATCCCTTCGATTTTCCGCCCTTTTCAGAAGCGATGCTCCGGACGTGTGGGAAATACGAAGAGGTGGATATCAAGGGCCTGATCCTCAGCGGATCAAACCTGCCGGGCTTGATCATAGGCCCCGCACTGATCTCGCAGGTCCGTGCCCCCGGCGCTAAATGGCGCGATTTGCGCATCACCGATACGCGCATCTCCAGTTGCGATGCCGCCAACGCCGATTGGACCGGCGCTTCATTGCAGCGTGTGGTGATCCTCGAAAGCCGCCTGACCGGCGCTAATCTCTCCGAATCACGTTTTGACAATGTGCGCCTCACCCGATGCAAGCTGGACAATGCCGCGTTCCAGAAATCGACCTTTAACCGTTGCCGATTTGTCGGATGCGACCTGCGGGGAGCCGACTTTGAAGGGGCCGACCTGCGAGGCGTCGTGTTTCGCGGCTGCGATATGCACGAGGCGCGCATGATCGGCATCCGTGCCGCCGGAATGGACCTTCGCTGCTCAGACGTCGAGGGTTTGGCCGCTGACATTCAAACCCTCCGCGGCGCGATCATCGACCATTCCCAGGCCGCCTATCTGATTCAACTGTGCGGCCTCACCATCATGAGCCGGCCCGATCTCGAATAGCCTCGCCGGATAACCTCTCATTGCCATTCTTGACTTGCCGCCCCCGTCTCGTAGCATCGAACAGCCCTATACATCAGGAGAATTGAATGTCGAAAAAGACCGTGGCCGATGTCGATGTTCGCGGGAAAAAAGTATTGATGCGCGTTGACTTCAATGTCCCGCTGGAAGGCTCGAAAATCACCGACGACCGCCGCATCGTCCAGGCCTTGCCGACGATCAGAGACATCATCGGGCGCGGGGGACGCCTGGTTCTCGTGTCGCACCTGGGCCGACCCAAAGGCGGACCGGAGGCCAAGTTCTCCCTCAAGCCGTGCGCGGGTCGACTCGGAGAATTGCTCGGCAAGGAAGTGAAATTCGCCGAGGATTGCATTGGTCCGACCGTCGAGCAATTGGTTGCAAGCCTCAAAGACGGACAGATATTGCTGCTGGAAAATCTGCGATTCCACAAGGAAGAGGAGAAGAACGATCCGAACTTCGCCAAGCAATTGGCCAAGCACGGAGACGTTTACGTTAACGATGCCTTCGGCACTGCGCACCGCGAGCATGCCAGCACGTTTGGAGCAGCTCAGGCGCTGGCGGGCAAACCTCGCGTTATCGGCGCTTTGATTCAGAAGGAGTTGAAATTCCTTGGCGACGCCGTCAGCAAACCGGCCCGGCCGTTCGTCGGCATCCTGGGCGGCGCAAAAGTCTCGGATAAGATCAACGTCATCGAGCAACTTCTGGGCAAGTGCGATGTCCTGCTCATCGGCGGCGCGATGGCCTACACGTTCTTTCTCGCCCAGG
>CAZCKE010000111.1:0-10123 GCA_964499005.1 uncultured Tepidisphaeraceae bacterium | reverse complement strand
GGCGCGTCTGAGCCTCGAGAATCCGCAGCCCGGCCCAGCCAACTATTACCTTGGCAACGACCGCGCGAAATGGCGCAACGGTGTGACCCGATACGCGCGTGTGCGGCAAGCCGGCGTCTACGCTGGCATCGATCTGGTTTATTACGCGTCGGCGGACCGGCTGGAATTTGACTTTATCGTGTCGCCAGGCGCCCGGCCCGAGATGATTCGCCTCGAGCCGCTCGCCAATCTGCCGTCCGATGTCAGTGTCGGCGGTCAACTCGTCGCCGAGCAGGATGGGCAGGAAGTCGTCTGGCGCGTGACCGACATCGCGGAAGGGAAAGCGGTACTCGACGGAAACCATGAGCTCGCGGGCCAGCGGCTGCGTTTCGACTGCACGGTCCACGACATACGTCCCGCGACGAAGGAAGAACACACCCCCCGGCCCCGCAACTCGCGCGCCTAGATAAACGTCCAACACCCCACCAAGGCGGGCCAAATCTACGGCATCGAGCTCAACCCCCGCGCCAGCCGCACCGTTCCCTTCGTCTCCAAGGCCCAGGGCCAGCCCTTCGCCAAAATCGCCGCCAAAGTCATGGCCGGAAAAACTCTCTCCGAGCTGGGCATCACCGAGCCGACGCCCCCCAAGCACGTCAGCGTCAAGGAAGTCGTCTTTCCCTTCACCAAATTCCCCGGCGTCGATGTTATCCTCGGCCCCGAGATGCGCTCCACCGGCGAAGTGATGGGGATCGACGCCGATTTCCCCCACGCCTTCGCCAAGAGCCAGATCGCCGCCGGCTCCGTTCTCCCTTCGCGCGGCAACGTCTTCATCTCCGTCCGCAACGGCGACAAAGACGCCATCGTCCCCATCGCCAAAGCCTTCTCCGAAATGGGCTTCAACATCCTCGCCACCGCCGGCACCCACGACGCCCTCCGCAAGAACAATATCCCCGCCACGCGCATGGCCAAGCTCAGCGAGGCACGCCCGAATATCAAGGACTACATCAAAAACCGCCAGGTCCAGTTGCTCATCAACACGCCGACCAAAAAAGGCCCCGCGACGGACGAAGGAAAAATCCGCGCCCTGGCCGTCATCAACCGGATTCCCATCGTCACCACGATCACCGGCGCCTCCGCCGCCGCCCGCGCCATCAAGGCGATCAAAGATTCCGGCTGGGACGTCAAACCCCTCCAAAGCTATTTCGCCAAGTAACAAACGCGGAATCAAACCCATAACAAAGAACCAGGAACCAAGAACAAGGGACCAACGACCTCCCTTGCCCCCTTCGCCCTCTCCGCACACAATTCCCCCTTCAACCAAGGAGCTCTTACATGATCCGGATCGCGCTGGTGGGATGCGGGGGAATGGGAAATTGGCACGCTCAGCAGTTTCAAAAAATTCCCGACGTCAAGGTTGTCGCCCTCTGCGACGTCATTCCCGACCGGACCAAAACCTACAAAGACAAATACTTCCCCGACGCCGCGACATATGAGTCCTTCGACGTCATGCTCAGGGACAGCTCGCTCAAGCTCGATGCCATCGACATGGTCACGCCGCACGCGGTGCATTATCCGCACGCCAAGGCGGCGCTGGAGCACGGTCTGCACGTCCTGACCGACAAGCCGATGGTCACCAGCTCCGAGCACGCCTACGACCTGTGGCGTACCGTCAACAAAACCAAAAAGCTGCTGGGCATCACCTTCCAATCCCCCTACACGCCGGAGTTCACCTACCTCGCCCAGCAGCGCGACAAAGGAGCGCTGGGCAAAGTCCAGATGATTGGCGGCTGGCTCAGCCAAAGCTGGCTCACCGGCACTAAGGGCACCTGGCGGCAGCAGCCGGAAATCTCCGGCGGCGGGCAAATGTACGACAGCGGAAGCCATCTCCTCAACGCCATGATGTGGCTCATGAACGAACCGGTCGTCGAGGTCGGATGCTTCTACGACAAGTGCGGCAGCCCCGTGGACATCAATGGCGTCGCCATCGCCCGCTTCCAGAACGGGGCGCTCGGCCACGTCTCCATCGGCGGCGCCTGCCCAGCCTTCCGCACCGAAATCCAGATCCAGACCGACACGATGCTCATCGTCACCGACCAATACGGCGGCAAGCTGGAGATGAACGGCAAAGACGGTAAACGAATTTATCCACACATCGTGCAGGACCTCAATCCCGTCGGCGCCGCCGGCACGCCGCACCAGAATTTCGTCAACGCCATCCTGGGCAAGGAGCCCCTGGCCGCCCCCGTGCGCTATGGGGTGCTCCTCAGCGCCCTGATGGACGCGCTCTACGAATCCGCCAAATCACAGAGTATTGTGAAGGTAAAACCCGTGCCAGCCTCGATATAAATGCCGTCGTCAGAACGGGGTCGCGCGGGCTATGATCAGGATGAGGAGGTCTTTATGACCCAACTGAATCATAACCTCAACGATTACAAGCCGGTCGATTCCGACCGCCGGATTGACCCGGAAGTGGAGAAAGCCGCACGCCGTGCCGATGTTCCTTCAGGCGATCTCTACGCCCCCGTGGATCGCACGGGAGAAGGAAGCTGGTCAACGCTAACGGCGGTGCTCATCGCCGTCGGCGTCATGGTCGGCCTCTTCATCTTTTTCGCGTTTCGATTGCGATGAGGATCTGACGTTCACGATGTGCAACAAAGCGGCCATGTGCGTGATGTTTGCGGCATGGGGAATCGGTCTCAGCGCCGCGAACGCGGCAACGACCGGGCCGTCGGATACCCAGGCTCATGTGTCCGCTCTGGTCAACGATCTCACCAGCGATGATTTTGGGCGCCGCCAATCCGCTCAACGCGAATTGGTCGCCATGGGCGCCGACATTGAACCGCAGCTGCGCGATATCCTCAAGGGAAACCTGAGCGATGAAGCCCGTGCCCGCCTCCAGAGCGCCGTGCAGCAGATCGACGAGAATGGCCTCGTGGGCTCGTCGATCATCACGATGCATTACACCAATGCCCCCCTCCAGGATGTGCTGGACGACTTTGCGGCGCAGGCGGGGGCCGATCTGGGCGTGGACCGCCCGATCATTACCGAATATGCCAAGAGCCGCCTCGCCACCGTCGACCTGGATCACGCGGATTTCTGGCACGCGATGCGGCAGGTCATGGACACCAGCGGCCTCTCGCCCCAGCCCTACCGGGGCGATCGCAGAATGACCCTGGAGCCGGGCGCCGCGGCGCTGGCTGCGTTCGACGTCTTCGGCGACGCCGCGCGCACGGTCGGGCCGGCGCTGATTTTCCCGCAGTCGAGCCAGCAAAACCGCATGGTCGATTACGGCCACGGCCAGGGCGTGCAATCCAATCTTTCGCTGCAGCTGGGAATGGTGCTGGAACCCAAGCTCCGCATGGTCGGCCAGCCCGATTCCGACTGGCTCCTCCAATGCGTCGATGACCGCGGGCACTCGCTCCTGCCTCCGCGCAAGCAGACCGGTTTTTACAGCCCCTCGCGGCGATGGTGGTGGCTTCTCTCGGCCAACCTGCGCGAAGTCCCCGATATGGGCCGCAAGATCGCCCTGCTTCGCGGCGAGTTGAAATTTTCCGTCCAGACCAAGTTTGAAACGATGGAAGTGGACGATCTATCCAAGCTTCGCGACGTGAAGCGGACGATCGACAGCAGCGTCTTC
Source organism: uncultured Tepidisphaeraceae bacterium (assembly GCA_964499005.1). Lineage (GTDB taxonomy): Bacteria > Planctomycetota > Phycisphaerae > Tepidisphaerales > Tepidisphaeraceae > CAZCKE01. The sequence continues at coordinate 6,507 of CAZCKE010000111.1, read as the reverse complement.
TCTGTCGAAAGCCTGGATCATGAGGACGGCCTGTATCGTTTGCGCCTGTCGATGGATCGCCCCTGGCCCTTCGACCGCCTCCGCGAGATCGCCGCATCCATCCAAATTCTCGACGCCCAAAACTCCCCGTACGTGACCGGTGAGCCCAGCAGCCGCAGCGAACAGGGCGCATTCACGATGGACATTCCCTTCACCAATGGCCAGGCCATGAACGGTCCGGGCCTTGGCCCCCCCGCCAAGCTCCGCTGGGAAACCGGCACACAAACCCGGCACTTGGTGTTGCCTTTTGAAATGAAAAATCTCGAATTACCCCATGGGCCCTGACCTCAGGCTTGTACTTGGATTCTCTTTCCCGATCGAGCCGATTCCACCGCCGCGAACACCATCGCCAGGCTCTTGATGTTGTCGTGGCATTCCCCCTGGGGAGTTGCGCCCGTCTCCAGGGCGAGCAGAAATTCCTGCAACGATCCCGCGATCCCCGACGGGATGTTTTCGGGCACGGATGCGGTGATTTTTTCGGTCGCTTCGAAAAAATCGATCTTGCCGCTGACACGGGCGGCATGAGGAGCTGTTTCTCCGTCCCACACCGCGCCTCCTTTGGGGCCGTATGCGCGCCATTCCGATTGCCAACTCGTCATCAGGCCATGTCCGACCCAACTTCCGCGATACGTGTAACGGAGCCCGCCGGTCATCTCGAACATCGCGGTCGCGCTGGCGTTTCCCTTGTACCAGCTCCAGGCGGGGTTCGATTCCTCACAATAAACCGAAACCGGATCGCAGCCGCTGATCTGCCGGCCGCTGTCGAACGTGTGGATTGCCATGTCCAGCAGCAGGACGCTGTCCATCTCCCCCCGGAATCCTCCAAAGTGCGGGCCCAGGAAAAAATCGCTTGTGAGAATTCCCAGCGGCCCCACTTGTTCCCGGATGATCTGCCCAAACGCCAGCGCCCGGGCATCGTAGCGCCGGCTCTGGCTGACCATGTAAAGCCGCCCCGCTTTTTCTGACGCCTCAACCATCGCGCGGGCCCGGTCCATCGAGTCCGCCATCGGCTTCTCTCCCAGTACATGCGCCCCTGCCGCCAGGCTCGCCAGCGTCACGTCATGATGCGCTTCGGGCACCGTCACATCGACGACAAAATCCGGCTTCAATTCCGGCAGCGCCTTTTCCAAATTTTCATACGCCCTGATCTGAGGCAACTGAAGTTTCTCAATCGCCGCCGCGGCCGCCCCGGAGCGGATACCGACCCACCCCAGCGTCCGCACGTCCGGATTCAAATGAAGATTCCGTGCCCACCCCCGCCCCATGCCCCCCGCGCCGACAAGCAAAGCCGTTCGTTGTTTCATGGACAAACCCTTTATCTCGGCCTCGTCGACGGTTGCGTCGTCGGCTGGGTGGCCAGTCGTCGCGATTCCTGCTGTTTTCCAGGCTGGGTCGTGGCACTGGCCATCGTGAGCTTGAGCCGGCCCACGCTGCGCAGCAGGTTGAAATAGGCCGTCTTCTGATTGAACTGTTCTTGGGTAAGCTCCAACTGCGTCGTCAGCAACGTGTCCTGCGCGATCAGCTGATTGAGCAGTGTCCCGCGGCCGGTGCGGTAATTGGTCTCCGCCAGATAGAGTGCATCCCGCGCCGCCTTCACCTCCACCTGGAGTTCGTCAAGCTGGCGATGGGCCAGTTCCAGATTCGTGAACGCCGTCTGCACCGATTCATCGATCGAGCGCCACAACTGGGCCTGTGTGAGCGCCGCCGTGCGATATTCCGACCACGCCTGGCGAACCTGGGCATGAATCAGCCCGCCGGTGAACAGCGGCAGATCGAGCGAGAGGGCCCCGTTCCAGGCCCCGCCTTTGAGAATTTCATCCCACAGCACGTAGTTCAGGTTCACATTGAGCGTCGGATAATACTGCCCAAACGCGACCTCGACGTTGTGTCGCGCCGCGTCAACCGCCTGATTGGCCGCCAACAAATCCTGACGGTCGGATTCACCCACCGCCTCCCATTGATCCAGCGGCGGCACCTGGTCCGGCGGCTCATAGTCATCCCGCAATGGATTGCCCTGCACCGGCGCATCCAGCAGAAACGCCAGCGTGATCCGCGCATTTCGCACGTCGGCGATGGATTGATTCAGCGACACCTGCGTCTGTGAAAGCTGCGCCTGGGCCTGTGCGACGTCCAACAAGATCGACAGCCCCACGCGCGCCTGCTCCTGGATATATTCCACGTTGGTCCGCTGCACCTTGTCGGAATTGGTCAGCACCTCGACCGACTGCTCGGAGGTCAGCACCTGATAATAAGCCAGCGCGACGTCCAGAAGCACGGTCTGCTGCAAGTCCAGCACGAGCTGTTTCCGCTGCTCGATATCGGCTTCGGCCGCCTTGAGCGCGTGATAGTCGCGAAACCCATTGAACAGGTTCATCGACCCATTGAGCGGCGCGTTCAAATCATGGTGCGTGGAACCAAAGTTATTGTTGTGAACGCCGGCCACCGAGAACGTGGGCCCGAAGCTCGCCGTCGGCAAAAACGCCGAAAACGCCTCGTCCTTGGAGATCAGCGCCTGGAGATACCCCTCCCCCTGAATCGAGAGCCGCTCTTCATTCTGATTGGCCAGGCGAAGCGCGTCGGTCAGCGTCACCACCTCCGCGGGATCGATGTGGATTTGCGCCGGCTGATTGCCGTCGATCACCTTCCGATACGTGGCGATCTCCTCCTGCTGGTGAACGGCACAGCCGGCGCCCAACAACAACATCGCGGCGACCGTGCAGCGAAATGACGAAAACCGCGAAGACCAATTATTCATAGCGGAGCGCCTCGATGGGATCGAGCTTGGCGGCACGAGTGGCGGGATAAAAACCGAAAAAGATTCCGACCGCCGCCGAGAATCCCAGCGCCAGCAGGATGCTATACAGCTCGACGACGGATGGGAAGCGGCTGTATTTCTTCACCAGCGCCGCGACGGCGATGCCGACGCCCACCCCCGCCATTCCGCCCAGCCCGCTCATCAGGACAGCTTCAATGAGGAATTGGCTGAGGATGTCAAAATTGCGGGCGCCGATCGCCTTTCGGATGCCGATCTCGCGCGTGCGCTCGGTGACGGTCACGAGCATGATGTTCATGATCCCAATGCCCCCGACCAGCAGCGAAATTCCCGCCACCGAGCCCAGAAGAAGATTGAACGCCATGATGGAATCGCCGACGGTGCTCTGGATTTCCGCCTGATTTTGAATCTGCACGTCGTCGGGAAAACCGGGCTGAATTTTGTGCCGCTTGCGAAGCTCCTGCATGATGTCGTCCTGAAGCGACGTGAGGTTGGTGCCGGGATTGGCGTCGATGTCGATCTCGCCGACATTCGTTCGGCCCAGCAGCTCGTGCATCGCGATGCCGAAGGGAACGATGACCTGGTCGTCGGGGTTAAACCAACCCTGGTCTCCCTTGCTTTTGAGAACGCCGACGACGCGAAACGTGATCGCGGTCGCGGGCGTGCTGATCTTGATGTTCTGGCCCAAGGGATCGGAAACTCCGAAAAGATTGGTGGCGGTCACGGGCCCGATAACGCAAACACGCGCCCCATGCTCGCCTTCATCGTCGCTGAACATTTTTCCCCGTTCGACCTCGAAATTTCGCATCGGCAGATAGGTGACCGCAGTGCCCAGGACGTTGCTGCGGGTGTTCTGGCTAAGGTACTTGATCTGCGCCATTCCGCTGACCGTGGGGGCGACCGCGTGAACGCCGGGGACCTTCACGATCGCCTGGGCATCTTCAAGGGTGAGATTTTGCTGGGTTCCGGACATCACCCCGCCGCTGCCGCGCTGGCCGGGACGAACAATCAGGAGATTGGCGCCCATGGCGGTGATGCGGCCCAGGACAAACTGCTGGGCGCCCGACCCGATCGCCAGCATAGAGATCACCGCCGCGACGCCGATGATGATCCCGAGCATGGCCAGCACCGTGCGCATTTTGTTGGCCAGCAGGCTCTTGAAGGCGACTTTGACGATCATCCAGAACAGCATGATTTCTATTTGCGATTTTCAATTTGCGATTTGCAATTAAAAGACAGCCAATATCGTCTGCAAATGAGCCGCATTTCAAATCGCAAATCGCAAATTGAAAATCGCAAATTCATTTGGCTTCCTGTGGAACCCATAGCGTTTCCATGTGCCCCGATGCCAGGCGGACTTCGCCCGGCTCGGCAGGCAGCGCCACTTTGCCGTCGCGCAGATAAATCTCGCGCTGGCAGTGGGACGCAACGTTGGCATCGTGCGTGACAATCAGGATCGTGTGCCCCTGCTTATTGAGCGCCTTGAAAAGGGCGAGGATTTCCTCGCCGGTCCGGCTGTCCAGGGCGCCGGTCGGCTCGTCGGCCAGGACGATCGCCGGATTGGTCACCAGCGCGCGGGCGATGGCGACACGCTGCCGCTGGCCGCCGGAAAGTTGGTTCGGCTCATGATGGGTGCGGTCGGAAAGGCCGACGAGATCCAGGGCCTCTCGCGCGCGTTTCACGGCATCCTTTTGCGCCGCGTAGTGGAGAGGAAGCTCGACGTTTTCCAGGGCGGTCATCCGAGGCAGCAGGTTAAACGTCTGGAAGACAAACCCGATCCGCCGATTTCGCACTTCCGCCAGTCGGTTGCCACCCATGCGGGAAACATCCTGGCCGGCAAGCAGATAACGGCCGCTGTCGGGTCGATCCAGGCAGCCGATCACGTTCATGAGCGTGGATTTGCCGCTGCCCGAGGGGCCGCGGATAGCGACCATCTCCCCTTCCTCGACCGTCAGGGAAACATCGTCCAGGGCCCGGACTTCCTGCCCGCCAAGGACATACGTTTTGAGCAAGTGCTCCGCGATGATGATCAACGCCGCCCTCCCCCGGAACCCGGCACGGCGGTGATCGGTCGCGGTTGAGGAGTGGCCGATCCGGTCCACCGGTTGGCCGACATGCTCTTGTGAACCAGAACCTGATCGCCAGGGCTGATACCACCGACGATTTCCGTATTTTCGTCGTCGCTGATTCCGATCTGGACGGCGAGCTCCGTGTCCGGCTGGCCGGGCTTCTGGACCGTGATGAATGTCTTGGGACCTCGGCGAACCACCGCCAGGGACGGCACGAGAACGACGTCGCTGTGATTCGCCTCGATGATCTTCGCGCTCGTGGTCATTTGCGGCTTCAGAAGCCCTTTATTCTTGCTGATCACTTCGATCTTCACCTGAAACGTGACCACGTTGCTGGTGCTGACCCCGGTCACGGCAATCTGAACCACTTTTCCCCCGAAGTGTTTGCCGGGAAAAGCGTCGGCCGTCAAATCCACCTCCTGGCCGACTTGAATCCCCCCGATGTCGCTTTCATCCACCGACGCGAGCACAAAAATGTGGGACAAATCCGTCAGGGTCATGACCGTTGATCCGCCGACGATGCTGGTGGCCGAGGAGATGATCGTTCCCAATTGAATCTGAAGGTCGGAGATGACCCCATCCATGCTCGCGGCAACCGTGGTGTAGCCCAGTTGCGTGTTGGCATTGTCCAGGGCGATCGAATCAAGCTGGACCTGCTGGCTGGCCAGGTTGACGTCTTCCTTCTTGACCTCCAGTGCTACGGCCTGGCTTTTCAACTCCTCCTGGGCGATTTTGGCGACTTGCAGGGCCGTATCAGCTTGCGCGGCATCGGTCTGGGCAGTTTCATAATCTTCGGTGGAAGCAAGATTCTTGGCCAGAAGATCCTTCAAACGCTCCGCTTTGTTGCGAAGATTGACCGCTTTAATTTGCGCGGCCTCGACGTTGGTCGCCGCCTGCTCGGTGGCGGTCTGGAGATCGAGCTCCGCCATTTTTTCCGCTTCCTGTGCCTCCAGAAGCTTGGAGTTGGCTTGAGCCAATGTCACTTTGGCCTGATTGACGACGACCAGTTCATCCTTGGTATCCAGTTGAAGCAGGACATCACCCTTCTTCACGGAGTCACTGATGTGAAAAGGAAGGGCTTTAACCTCGCCGCTGGCGCGGCATTTGATCGCGACGTCAAGATTCGAGGCAACCACCCCCGGGCTGGTAACGCTCTGTGTGATGTTGCCCTTGGTCGCGGGGGCAGAATACGTATCGCTGGGCATCGCCAGGGCCGTGGCGCTGGCCTGCCGCTGATGCCACATGAACCAACCCAGACCCCCTATCACCACGATGCCGCCAATAATCCACACTGTTTTCATCGGATTGTTTTTTCTGTTCCGTCTGGTCCGGGTCCGCCCGTTTCTCCCGACTCGCTTGCTTTTTCAATTCCTCGCAGCAGCACCTTCAATACGTGTTTTTCAAGCGCCTGGCCATCCACTGGGCTCGGATGGTGCACCATAATCGCCCGGATCATCGACGGGATGTACAGTGCCGTCTGACCGGGATATGGATCGTCGAACCGTCCCGATTCGACGCCACGGCGAACCTCATTTTCGATCAGCCTGAAAAACTCCGCCCGTTTGATGGCCCCCCGGCCGTCGGGGTCGGGGCTGCCGACCGTCCGGGTCACAAGGTTCAGGTGCC
>CAZCKE010000110.1:0-10129 GCA_964499005.1 uncultured Tepidisphaeraceae bacterium | reverse complement strand
GTGCTGACGCCTGCGGTTCTCTTGATCTATCTCGCGTGGGAAAATCCTCCGGTCGGGGTTTGGGCTCGGATGCTGGCGGGACTGCGCGTTCCGGCAGTCATTGTCACGCTGATCCTCTGCGTTCGCTCCTTCTACATGCTCCAGTTGTACCCCTCCTTCGAAACGATGCGCGACCGGGTGCAAGTCAACGCCTCGGCCATCTTCGACTGGCCCGGTGCCCGCACCCAATTGGACAAACAATTGAGCATCAACCGTGCTGCCGCGGCTCTGCTGCTAATCCGCGCTCAGGTCGGCCAATCCACGGTCGATCAATACGGCTACTCTCCCGGTTCAGCGCTCCTGAACGACCTGAACTATCATTTCCGTCCCATGCCGATCAACTTCGCCGCCTGTAACGCTGCGATCATGATTCGCAACGCCCAGTTTTACGCCGACCCCGCCACCGCGCCGCAGTTTGTCATGGTGGCCATTGGCGATCCGACTTTTCATTTCCACCCCCAGAACGATTCGCTGACATTGCTCGAATTGCTCGCCCATTATCAATATGTTCTGGAAGAGAAGGGCCAATTACTCCTCAAGCGGCGGCCCGACCCCAGCCCGCCATTCACGCGAACGCTTCTCGGCACGAGCACCATCACCTGGGGCCAATCTCTCGACGTGCCCGACCCGCACGGCGCAATGCTCTGGTGCTCCGTCGAAATGCGCTTCTCGACGCGCGGCGCGATCGAATCCTTTCTTTACAAGCCCGCCTGGCCTTTCATCGAGTTGGAGCAGCGGGGCCTTCGCACCGATCTGGCCCATTTCCTGGTTTCGGCCGCTTCGACCGGTTTCCTCATCAACCCGCTGATCGTCGACAATGGCAGCTTCCGGGCGGTTCTGGACCCGGCAAACACAAAAATCCCCAGGCCGACCCAACCCGATGAAATGCAATTCGTCGTCGATCCTGCTTACCGCGATTGCTTCACGGATGACATCCGAGTATCGTTTTGGCGCATCGAACGCGCCCCGGAGCAGGGCGCCAACTTACAACGACCATGAGCCCTGGCAATGAAGCAGCCGTTGCATCCACGCCCCCTCAAGTGCAACGAACAGCCGATTCCGTCCTTGTGCCCGATTCATCCACCGGCTCCTCGCCGCGCCAATGCCCTCGCGTTTCCGTCGTGCTGTCTTTCTGGAACGAGCAAGCCGTTATTCCCGAGCTGATCCGCCGCCTTCGCGAAGTATTTGCCCCGTTGCGGGCCGCCGGCAAAATCGCTTCCCATGAGCTGATTTTCGTCAACGACGCCTCGACCGACCATTCCGAACTGATCATCCGCGAAGCCGCGGCCGGGCACGACGACATCCGCCTGGTCAACATGTCCCGCAACTTCGGCGTCTCACCTTGTGTCGTGGCGGGCATGGCCCACGCCTCCGGCGACGTCGTCGTCTATATGGATGCCGATCTCCAGGACCCTCCTGAGGTCATCCCCAAGATGCTCGAGGCCTACCAGAGCGAGCCGGATGTCGATGTGGTCCACACTGTCCGTACCGAACGCCGCGGCGAAACGCGGATCAAGCTCGCCATCACCAAGCTCGGGTACGCCATACTCAAGCGCGTCTCCACGATCGAATTGCCCGTGGAAGCCGGCGATTTCAAGCTCCTCTCCCGCCGGGTCGTGAACCATCTGGTCCAGATGCGCGAAAAACGCCCCTTCATCCGCGCCTTGGTCTGCTGGATCGGCTTCAAACAGAAGAGAGTCGAATATCAGCGAGAAGCACGCTTCTCCGGCGCGACCAAATTTCCGATTTTCGGCCTGGGCGTCATCCGCAATTTTCTCGACTCGGCATTCATTTCCTTCTCCGATGTCCCCCTGCGCATTGCCATGGTTGCCGGCGCCGTCACCTCGATCCTGACGCTCCTTTTTATCTTCTGGATCTTGCTGGAAAAAATCCGGGGCCACAACCTGCCCGGCTGGACGGCCACGATGGTCGCGATCCTGTTCCTCGGCGGCGTGCAACTGCTCTGTATCGGATTGCAGGGCCTCTACATCAGTTCAATTTTCGTCGAAACCAAGTGGCGGCCCAATTACATCGTGCGTGACACTTTTGGTTTCCCGTCCCATGCCGCGCCGCCCGGCCCGCCGGCCGCCAATGTATCGACCGAACAGCGAGTCAGTTAATCTCAGTGGCGGCCGGGATCATCATGCCACGTTCCAAGTCGCACCAACTGCTTCTCATCGTCATCCTGCTCGCGGCAACCGCGCTGGTCTTCGGCCAGGTCCTGAACCATTCATTCGTCGACTGGGACGACATCGACCTGGTCGTCAAAAACCCCGGCCTCAATCCCCCGAGCGTGGCCCGCGTCGCCGAATTCTGGAAAAGCTCGACCTTCGGCCTCTACACGCCTCTGGCCTACACCGCCTGGTCTGCTATTGCATGCGTGGCCAAAGGTCCCAGCGGCCTTCAGGCGGGAGGGTTTCATGCCTTCAATCTGGTCCTGCACGTGGCCTCGGTCGTGCTGGTCTTTTCGATCCTGCTGGCCCTGACCAAATCCAACGCCGGCGCATTCTTCGGCGCCATGCTGTTCGCGATTCATCCCCTCCAGGCCGAGCCTGTCTCCTGGGTCGCCGGCATGAACAACCTCCTCGGCGGCGCGCTGGGTCTGGCGGCGATCCGTCTATACATTGCCTATCTCCAAAGCTCCGACAAATCACGGCAGAAAATCTTCTACGCATCAGCCGGCGCGCTATTCGTATTGGCCACCCTGGCAAAACCCACCGCGGTTGTCGTGTCACTCATTCTGATCGTCATCGACTTGGTGATCCTGCGTCGTCCCTGGCGACATGTTGCTTCCGATCAAACGCTATGGCTCGGCTGGTGCTGTTTCATATCGTTCATCGCCCGGTCGGTTCAGCCGGCCTCGGAGGTTCCCCAGGTGCCCCTGTGGTTTCGTCCGATCGTTGCGCTCGATGTGATGGGATTTTATCTGGGCAAATTGTTATTCCCCGCCCAGCTTCGTTTTGACTATTCCCGCACGCCAACTTGGCTCATGGAATCGCATGCGTATGTGCTACCGGCGATCGCGATTGTTGCGGTGGGACTGGTGCTCGCGCTGCTTTGCCGGAGGAGTTCGGCGTTTGCGGCTCCCGCGCTGATCGCGGCCGCTGCATTGCTGCCGGTCCTGGGGCTGGTCCCCTTTGATTTTCAGAAAATCTCGACTCCCGCCGATCGATATGCCTACCTGGCTCTGCTCGGCCCCGCGCTGCTCGTGGCGATGATCCTGGCCCGGCGGCCCGGGGCGGCGACCCATGGGGCCGCGCTGCTGCTGACGGTTGCCTTGGGCATCTTGACCTTCTTCCAGGTCGCCACATGGAAAAACACCGCCACTCTGGCCGACCATTGCCTATCCATTGACCCTGGCAGCCCGTCGGCCCATTTCATCCTCGCCAAATCACTGACCCCAAGCGATCCCAAAGGCGCTATCGAACAATACCAATTGGCCTTGAAACGTGATCCCGGCAATCCCGCCATGCAATACAACCTGGCCAATCTGTACCTCTCAACCGGGCGATACGACGACGCCATCGCGGAATATCAATCGGCGATCCCCAGGCTTGCTCCCCGCTTCCGCCCGGCCGCGCACAACAATCTGGGGGTGACTTACATTAAGTCCGGCCAAAAGGAACTGGCCGTCGAGGAATTCAAGACCGCGCTGGCGGAAGACCCCAATTTCGCCCCGGCCAGGAGGAGCCTCTCAGCGCTGACCGGCGGCCATTGACGGCGCCGCGGGTGTGCCGCATTCCGGGCACTGGTCGGGCGTCGCCCGCAGGTCGTAGCTGCAGGTGAGGCATTTACCCACCAATGCCAGGCCTTGCTTCCGGCGCTTCACGGTATTGCGCATGAATCGCACGATCGGCCAGACTGCCAGTGCGCCGGCGATCATCACCGAAATGATGACCGATACCACGAGATCGGAAAGCGTGGTAAACCGGCGGTGGTGGGAGGAAGAATTCCAGACCACCGGATCGTGATCCATCACGTAGTCCAGAAACCAGCCGATGATCGCGTAGGCGCAGAGCCCGCACAACAGCAGGGAGAGCGCCGCGAGGCAATCGAGCAGCCAGCGGGCAAGATGCTTCACAATCCCGGATTATACCGCGTCAGAGGCCGGCCGCGATTACTGCGGGATGATCTCGATCGCGTTGATTTCGGGGTTTTCGACGTTGGCGGTAAAGGTGATGTCAAGTTTTCCGTCGGCAACTTCGACGTCCACGGTTTCGACATACGCCCGATTGTTGCCGCCGGTCTTGGCGAAGATGTCAAAATCCTTGAATTCGTGCCCTTCGACAGTGTAGGAGAAGACCCGCGCGCCAACGGTGTTGGTGCCATCGGCGTAGGTGTCGGCAAAGTGGAGCTTCACTTCGTACTTGCCGTTGGGGAGTTTGTATGAGAAAGAGGTCATGCCGTACCGCTCCGTGCGATACATGGCGGGGTCGGTGGTATTGGCAATGGGCAGGTCGGCGTCGCGCTCGGCAGGTTCACCGTCAGCAAAGAGTCCGGTGTCCGGCATCCAGATATTGCCCGCCGAATCCTTCCAGGGTTCGGTGACGCCGCACTTAATGCGAATGATGGGCTTGGGCGGCGTGGGTAGTGCAGCGGCGGCCTGCGGCGCATTGGCGCTGCCACCACCGGAATGGCATCCGGCAAGCAGAAGTGCGCCGATGGCCGAGATCAAAAAAGCCGCCGAGAGTCTCACGTTTCGCTCCACCTTCAACATATTGCCTCGCTTTCCTTGAAAATAAATAATCCGCCCTGCGATTCGACGGCAAATATAGTAACCGCCAACGATGACCACAAGCAGGGGGAGGTGATTGGGGTTTTGTCATTGGCCTTTTGTCCTTAGTCCTTTACTGAATGACAGTTGTGACGCGTGCGAATTTGTTTTGCATCGAATGATTCGAGATGCAAATCGTGATGGGTGTAGAGGTTGTGAGGGGATTTTGAGTCCTGGAACAGAAAAGTGCACGGGCTCGTGCGCCGAACGAAATTGGATTTGAGCGGGTTAGGTCTGCAAGTGTGGATTTGGATTGAGGTTGTGGAAATCGGGATAAAACCTTCACCCCGTGGCCTGTATATGGGGAAGGTGCCTGCGGGGGTCCATGGATTCGATTGGTTTGAGGGTGGGGGAGGGGTTTGGAGGTTTTAGAAATGAAAAATGTTTTTTGGGTGGAGCGGATTGTTGCACCAAAGGAGAAAAATCGTGCGCAACAAAAGATCACACGGATTTTATTACTGAAGATGAAGAAATAGCCGGAACGGTTTATCGTGTGGGTGAGAGCAACGCTTGATCCGATATTCGCTCCAGTACCAAGGAGATATTCGACGTGCGTACGTGGCTTTTGCTGAGTTATAAGGTGCCGCGGCAGCCGACTTCGGCAAGAGTGTTTGTCTGGCGGAGACTCAGGCGTTTGGGGGCTATCGCGTTGCAGGATGCAGTGTGGGTCTTGCCTGCAATGCCACAGAATCTGGAACAATTCCAGTGGCTTGCTTCGGAAATCGTAGAACTGGAAGGTGAAGCGTTGGTGTGGGAAGGGCGGTTGACCTCATCGAGTCAAGATGAAGCGATGGTTCGACGTTTTATTGAGGGAGTGGATGAATCGTATCGCCAGATTCTGGGGCAATTGAAGCGGAAGAGGCGAGACCTGGCGGCGTTGTCGCGGCTGTACCAGGAAGTTCAGTCCCGGGATTATTTTCGTTCGTCGCTGGGGAGGAAGATCCGAATAGCGCTGATCAGCGCGCGAGGAGAATCAAAGCCATGAAATGGGTTACACGTCGTGATATTGGAGTGGATCGAATGGCTTGCGGCTGGATCATCAAGAAGTCGATTGATGGCAAGGCGGAGTTTGTGTTTGTGGCAGAGGGGCAGACAGAATTACCCGGTGGGGCGGAGCCGTTCGATATTCCAGGGGTTCGGCTTTCGCACCATCAGGGGCATTGCTCGTTTTATGCCATCGTTCGGGAATACAAACTGAAGGACGCGATTTTGCATCGGATCGCGCGGATGGTGGATGAGGCGGACACGGTGCAGGAAGCGTCTGTGGAGCCGGCGGCGACGGGGCTCGATTTGATTTGCCGGGGCATTCGACTGAGGAGTCGAGATGATCATGACGCAATGGAACGAGGCGCTGAATTGTATGAGGCGGTTTATGCAGCGTTGGCGGCTGAAGAACGCGCGATCTAAAGTCTCTTTGCCATGGCTTGTGCGATCAGGGGTAATGCGGATTCGGGGAAGGGTGAAACACTGCTGACATTGATCTCGCAAAGCACATAAGTATCGCTTCCATCGGAATCTTTGGGACCCAGCAGAAGATCCACGTCCCAAAGGATCGGAAGCTGGTCGGTGGGAAGATCGAGGAGTTTTTGAGCGGCGGGGAGCCAACCGGTTTCCAGTTTTTCCTTGGCCCATTGGAACTCGGGCTTGTTTGGCGGATGGTACAGCCGAGGTCCGGGTTGCGGCGCATCGGCGGGAGATGCGCCAGGGGGCGCCGGATAGAGGGCATTGATGGCTTGATGTCCAAATCCGGCGACGCGGTCCTGCACGAGATAGCAGCGGAGCATTCCGTCGGTAAGTCGTGATTGATAGGGTTGATCGATCATTCGGCCCTGGCCAGCGAAGTAGGGTGCGCAGAGGTCGATGAATACACCGAGAGTCGTCGGTTGCTCGATGGAACCGCGTTTGGCATGCCGAATTCGTACAGGTGTATCAGATTGAGGCATCGATGAAGAATTGTCCGGTGACGTGGTTTCGGCAAGCTGGATTTTCCAAACTCCGTTGCCGCCGTTGCCACGATACTGTTTGAGTACGCGCGCATCACTGTTCATTAAACGCAAAGGCAATTCCCGGCGAAGATGGTTCAGGGAGATATACCGGTGAGTGTCGGAGCCCCAGCTCAGTGCGCGGGTTGTAAAGAGGACTTCCTTGGTGCCAAGTTTGAGGATGACATCGGGATGGGCGCTAACGAAAACGCCGATCGCGGCCACGTCCCGGAGCATGGCGTCGAGGATGGATCGATCGTGGTCGCCCTCGATGGGATTGACCCAAACCAGCACGCCATCGACTTGTAAAAGCTGGCGGCGAACTTCGTCGACGAAATCATCGTGGTAGACGGCGGGTTCGGCGGGGATACCGACCTCGGCAAGCGACTTTGCGATGTGAGCGAAGCGGTTATTTCCGGTAGACATGTAGTCTCGGGCGGCGCGATCACCGGGATAAACGAGGGCCACTTTTTTTGTTTGCCGCAACGACATCGGGATTTATTTTGTTTTGGACAAAGATTCTGAAGTTGTCGGAGCCAGAGCGGGCGACTATGCTGTAACCGTGGTTACAATATATCCGATCGCCAATCATTTTTCATGTCATCCAAGGAGCAACATCATGCGAATGCCTGTGTGCGTCTTCATTGGGGCATTTATTTGTTCCATGATGCCCGGCGGGGCATGGGCCGAAGATACGGCATTGGACACGGCCAAGATTGAACAGCTTACGGGTTTGAAGGGATCGATGAACACGAAGGAGGGGGTGTTCAAAGTGTCGTATCCACGCAGCGACCTGAACGTGGTGAGCGATGGCGTGAAGATTACACCGCCGATGGGTCTGACGTGTTGGGTGGCGTTTAAGGCGGTGGGGGATCATGCGGTATGCATGGGGGATACGGTATTGACCGAGGATCAGGTGAATCCGGTCCTGTCGGCGGCGCTGGACAATGGGCTGGAAGTAACAGCGCTTCACAATCATTTCTTCTGGGATAGTCCCAAAGTGTTTTTCATGCACATCGGAGGAATGGGGGATGAGGAAAAGCTCGCGTCGGCGGTGGGGAAGGTATACGCCACCCTCAAGGCGACGGCGGGGCAAGCGGTGGAACATTCGACAGTCATAACGATCGACCCGGCGAATACGACGCTGGACCCGAAGAAAATTGATGCGATCCTCGGAGCGAAGGGAGATTTTGCAAAGGGTGTCTACAAAATAACATTCGGCAAAACGACGCGGATGGATGGGCATGAAATGGGGAACGCGATGGGAGTAAACACGTGGGCGGCATTTGTCGGTTCGGATGACAAGGCCGCGGTAATGGGGGATTTTGCGATGACGGAGAGTGAGTTGCAGCCGGTTCTGAAAGCCATGCGGGCGGCGAAGATCAATATCGTTGCGATTCATAATCACATGATGGGTGAGACGCCGCGGATTGTTTTTCTGCATTACTGGGCGATCGGTGCGGCGACGGATCTAGCCAACGAATTGAAGACCGCGCTTGATGCGCAGGCAAAATAATGAAGAGCGGGATATTCATATTGATCATGGCGGCGGCGATGTTCATCGTCAGCCCGTGCCGCGCCGGGGAGGAACTGCTGAAACAAGTCGGGGTGATTTCTCTGGCGGGTGTCGAGGGGCGGATCGATCACATGGCGCTGTCGCCGGACGGGCGGCGTCTGTTCGTTGCAGCGCTGGGGAACAAATCGGTGGAGATTGTGGATACGCAGAAGAATGTCCGCGCCAGTGGCATTGGGGGCATCCGTGAACCTCAAGGGGTGGTGTATGTGGTGGAATTGAAAAGGCTTGTTGTTGCGAGTGGGGGCGATGACAACGTGAGGATTTTCGATGAGGGTTTGGCACGGGTCGGGACGGTGCCGGATCTGGATGATGCGGACAACGCGCGATACGACGCGGATGCAAAGCTGGTGTATGTCGGGTATGGCGGCGGGGCATTGGTGATCATCGATCCAGGAAAATGCGCGAAAGTCGGGGAGATCAAGCTGGATGGGCATCCGGAATCATTTCAGCTTGAGAAGAAGGGAAACCGAATTTTTGTGAACGTCCCAAATGCCGACCAAATCGCGGTTGTGGATCGGGCGAAGCGCGAGGTTATTACCAGATGGCCGGTTAAAGAGGCGGGGGCGAATTTTCCGATGGCGTTGGATGAGGAACATCATCGGCTGTTTGTCGGATGCCGTAGGCCTTCGAGGGTGCTGGTCTACGATACGAATTCAGGCAAACTCGTGACACAAACGAATTGCGTTGACGATACCGATGACCTGTTTTACGACGCAGCTCACGAGCGAATTTATGTGTCCGGCGGCGGAGGGGCGATCACGATTATTGAACAGAGCGATCCCGATCATTATCGGTGGGTTGGGGAAATAAAGACGGCGGGCGGAGCTCGCACGTCGTTGTTTTCGCCCGATCAAGGGATGATTTATGTGGCGGTGCCGCATTGTGGGAGGCAGGAAGCGGAGATTCGGGTTTACCAAATTGGAGGTTAAGGAAAAGAGCGAATCAAGGTTGTTTTCGAGAGGCGTCGATTTCGGCGATCACACCGGTGGGAAGAGGTTTGGCATTCATCGCGAGGGTGAGGAAATGATTGAGGTGGGTGGGGTTGGCGGTGCCGCCGATGGTGGTTCTCAAGGAGGGGATGGAGGCGGCGTATCGGAGGCAGAAATCGGTCCAGTCGGGGGCTGCGAATTTAGCGGCAATCGCCGTGACGCGCTGGGCGATGGGGATATTGGGGTCGGTGGAGTTTTTCTGGCGGTGTTGTTCGAGACGCCCGGGTTCGCCGAGGGCGCCGGCGACGGTGCGGAGGGCCCAGAGAGGGGAGGATTGGGATTGGAGGAGAGACCACAATTCGTCGTCCACGTCGCGCTCGATGGGGTTGAGATAAAGGACGTAGCCGTCGAAGGCTTTGCGCTGAACGAGGGGGAGAAATTGCGGGGAGCAGGAGCGCTCGATCTGGGGGCAGAATTGGGAGACTTTGCCTTCGCGGCGGAGCTAGTCGCAGACCTGGGCGAGGGGGCCGCCGGTGGTGAAGTCGTGGATGAGGTTTTGGGGGCCGGTTTCGACGAATACCAATTGCGCGACATCGATGCGCTCGATGCCGAGGCGGCGGAGGGTGTCTTCGACCTCGAAGCGGAGGAGGCGCGGGGAGCCGCACCGGATCTTGATGATCATCGGGGGGATGAGGTGTTTGGCTTCGTCGAAGGCGAGACGGAGGATCATGTAAGTGAAGCCGCGGTTGTAGGTGGGGCTGGCGTGGAACCAGATGCGTGCGTCCATGGCGGTGCGGGCGACGCGGACGTTGTCTTCGAGGTTGGCCAG
>CAZCKE010000109.1:0-10205 GCA_964499005.1 uncultured Tepidisphaeraceae bacterium | reverse complement strand
GTGCGGACGGACGAAATTTTGCTCGGCAAAATGATTCCATATTTCATCCAGGGGTTGATCGGGCTGGCCCTGTGCCTGGCGGCGGCGAAATTCCTGTTTCACGTGCCATACCGGGGATCGTTCTGGATTCTGATGGGCGTGTCGATGCTTTATTTGCTGGTGGCGCTGGCGTTTGGCCTGCTGATCTCGACGCTGACGCGGAGCCAGTTCGTGGCGAGCCAGGTCGCGCTGCTGGCGACGTTTTTACCGGCGACGCTGCTCTCGGGGTTCATGTTTGATCTGCGGAGCATGCCGGTGGCGGTGCGGATGCTGACCTACATCTTGCCGGCGCGATATTACGTGTCGCTGCTTCAGACGCTTTTTTTGGCGGGGGACGTTTGGAGCGTGATCGTGCCCAACACGCTGGTGCTGGCGGGGATGGCGATCGGATTGATGGCGCTGGTGTGGCGAGTGACGCGCAAGACGCTGGCTTGAGGAGAACATGATTGAGTCGTTGCTGCGAATCTTGGCCCTGACTCATAAGGAACTGCTGGCGACACTGAAGGACCCGCGTAGCCGGGTGAGCCTGCTGTTGCCGCCGATCATTCAATGCCTGGTTTTTGGATACGCGGCGACATACGACCTGACGGAGGTGCCGTACGCGGTGATGGATCAGGATCACGGCAATGCATCGCGTGAACTGCTGAGCCGGCTGGATGGTTCAGGGGTTTTTAAACGTGTTGCCAACATCCAGCGAGCCGGCGATATCGCGACTTACATCAACAATCAGAGCGTGGTACTGGTGATCCAGATCGGGGCGGATTTTGAGCGGAAGCTTCAGGCCGGCCAGTCAGCGGATGTGCAGTTAATCCTCGACGGGCGCAATTCCAACACGGCCGGAACCGCGAGCGGATACCTGACGTCGATCGTGAACCGGTTTAATCTGGATTGGCGGGCCGACCACGGCCAAAGCGCGGGAGCGGCAATCCAGGTGGTGAATCGAGCCTGGTACAACCCCAATTTGGAAACGCGCTGGGCGATGATCCCGAGCCTGATCGGGACGCTGACGATGCTTCAGACACTGCTGTTGACGGCGATGTCGGTGGCGCGCGAGCGGGAGCAGGGGACATTCGATCAATTGCTGGTGACGCCGTTTCGACCGATGGAGATCATGGCAGGCAAGGCGCTACCTTCGATGCTAATCGGGATGGTTCAAGCCACTAACATTTTGCTGGTGGCGCAGCTATGGTTTCGGATTCCGTTTTCGGGATCATTTTTCACGCTATATGTGGGGCTGGGCCTGTTTCTGCTGGCGGCAGTGGGGATTGGACTGTTGCTTTCGTCAATCGCGGCGACGATGCAGCAGGCGATGCTCTATTCGTTCGTGATCATGCTGCCGTGCATGTTATTGTCGGGGTTGACCACGCCGATCAGCGGCATGCCGCAGGCGTTGCAATATGCAACACTGGTGAATCCCTTGCGATATGCGATTGAGATTGCTCAGCGCGTTTACTTGGAAGGGGCGGGGCTGGGTCGATTGATTCCCGATCTGTGGCCGATGGCGATTATCGCACTGCTGACGTTGCCATTGGCGGCGTGGATGTTCCGGCATCGGCTGGAATAGGACGGGGTTGGCGGGATTTGGTAGAAATCGGGGGCATGAGCAAAACGTACAATCAGATCGCGGGACAGAGAGTTGAGCGCCTGGCGGCGCTGAGCGATGGGATCTTTGGCGTCGCGATGACGCTGCTCCTGCTGGATTTGCATGTGCCCGCCAAGGAACTGGTGCATAGCGAGGGCGATCTGCTTCGGCAATTGCGTGCGATTTCGCCGCAGCTCGTTGTTTATTTGATGAGCTTTCTGACGCTGGGAATTTTCTGGGTCGGGCAGCAAACCCAGCTCAACTACTTGACGCGCTCGGACCGCCATCTGACGTGGCTTCATCTGGAGTTTCTGTTTTGCGTGACGATCATGCCGTTCTCGACGCGATTTCTGGCGGAATTCATCGAGTATCGGACGGCGCTGGTGGTGTATTGGGGCAATATATTCTGGCTGGGCATGATTTTGTTCATCACCTGGGGACGAGCTCGGCAGGCGCGGCTGATCGCGGAGGATGTGCCCGCGGAAATTCATTCGGCGATTTGCCGGCGAATCCTGGTCGCTCAATCGTTTTATGCGCTGGCGATGTCCGTCTGCATTTTCAGCACGTACTGGAGCATTGTGTGTATCGTGCTGCTTCAGTTGTTCTATGTCATTGCTCCACGTTTGGGCGGGCGTCGGAATTTGGAAGATTGAAATGAGCCCTGGAATTCATTTGCTGCATAAGCCTGAAGGGCCGACGAGCTTTTCCCTGGTGCAGCAATGCATGCGGCAGATGATGGCCGCTCCGGGCCAGAGACGGCGGCGGATGTGCCATGGTGGCACACTGGACCCATTTGCCAGTGGGCTGCTGCTAATCCTCGTGGAGCCGGCGACGCGATTATTCGATTATCTGCATGAGGTTCCCAAGGTTTATGACGTGACGGTGCGGTGGGGGATTGAAACGGACAACGGAGACTTGCACGGCAAGGTCACGTTTCAGGGGGATTCTTCGGGGCTAAATGCGGAAATACTCGAACGATCGCTGGCGAGTTTTGCCGGCTGGCAGGACCAGGTGCCGCATGCCACCAGTGCCAAGCGGGTTGATGGGGAGAGGGCGTATGTCCTGGCGCATCGGGGCGAGACAGTCGTCATGCCGGCGTCCAAGGTCTATCTGCATGAGGCGCATTGGCTGGGTCACGATCTGCCGAATGAAAGCCGGTTGCGGCTGACGGTGCGCGGGGGATATTACGTTCGGGCGCTGGCGCGCGATCTGGGGCGGCTGATCGGCTGCGGAGCGCATCTCACAAAATTAAAACGCTTGGCGATTGGGCCGTGGAATGACCCGAGCGAAGGCCAAGTCATTGAAGTGCATGGGCGGGAGGTGTTGCCATGGGCCCCATCGCGTTTGCTGAGCGATCAGGAAGTGGGCGATCTTCGGCAGGAGAAGGGGATTTCAACCGGGGAAATTCTGTCGGCTGACTGGACAATGCCGGAGGGATTTCCGCCCCCTGAGCGGGTGATTCGGGGATTTCATCAGAACCGATTTTGTTTTTTACTGGAGCCCAGAGACAAACAGCTTGGATTAATCACCGCTTTACGTGGGGGGTTGTAGAATCGGCTTTCCGCATGATGAATAGATAATTAAAACCGCGCAGAAAGAAATTTCCCTCCTCCGCCGCAGCCCGGTAGTTGCCCATGTCGAGGGTTTTGTTGTGCCGGGTGACGGCGACAATATCCACCGTGTCCAGGTATTTGCGGAGAATCCCAAAAAGCTCAAAGCCAATCGGGAAAAATCCCTTCCCCTTTACAAACGAATCGCTCACGTACAGCGCCATGTGCCGCCCCGATTTCAGGACGCGATGAATTTCCCGAATCACCTGCTCCATCGCCTGGTAATATTTCGGTCCCGCCGCATCCAGCTTACCGATACAGCGCGGGTCGTCCGAATAGTCGATATGCGTCGAATAAGGCGGGTCGATGAAGACAAAATCCGCCTTGGCATCTTCCAGCGGCAATTTGCGGGCATCCACGCGAAAAATGTCCTTCCGCGTGGGGGCAAGATCGTATCCTAAGGCCCGGCGGTCCAGATCGCGGGCGACATCTAAGGTAGTACCACTACCCGCGCATGGGTCGATCACCAGGTCTTTGGGCTTGGTGTAGCGTTGAAGCAGATTCCAGATGATGTAGCTGGGGGTGGCCCCTTTAAAACCGGCACGGCCTTGTTGCTGCTCGCCATAGTCCTGGGATGGGTATTCCCACAACGTCGTGGGCTGCAATCGAAGCGGGGGCCTTTTGAATTTCATGCGAATGCAACTCTCGTATGCGTCATGCATGCCTAGAATAATGGACAAATTAGCATCTGTCGCTACGCTTTAACGTTATAAGAACGTTATAAGTTTGGGGGGTTCGGCGGGACTGCGAGGACCAAAGCCTAACGCCCAGACCATCAACCAACCTTTCGGGAGTCACCATGAATCGTCGCAAGTCGCTCTTGTTTTTCGGCGCTCTCATGCTTCTGGTCGGACTGCCGCTTTGGGCGGCCGATCGCATCGCTTCCACCGGCGGACGCAGCCCCCACGAGACATTCAGCAAAGTTTTCGCGGGCAATCGGGTGATGATCGTCTACGGCCGGCCTTTCACCAAAGATCCGCGAACCGGGCAGCCGCGCAAGATTTGGGGAGGATTAATTCCTTACGATAAAGTTTGGCGCACCGGCGCGGACGAAGCCACGCTGCTGATTACCCAGCAACCCATCAAGATGGGCGGTCTGGAAATTCCTGCCGGGGCTTACACGCTTTTCACGTTACCTGCCGCGGATGGGTCGGCCAAGCTGATCGTCAACAAGCAGATCGGGCAATGGGGCCTGGAATATCACCAGGACCAGGATCTGGGGCGCATTGATTTGAAAAAGGACGCTCTCGACGCGCCGCTCGACCAGTTCACCATGTCGCTGGATAACGGCCCCTCCGGCAGCGGCACGCTGAATTTGAAATGGGAAAACATTCAGTACTCGGTTTCGTTCACCCCCAGCAAGTAGCGCGGAGTTCAATGCAAATCATACGACCGTTCAGCGCCTGCGATCGGTGCGCTCGTCGGCTTGCCGCCGTCGTCGCCGCGTGGGTATGCCTGTCACTGATTTCAAACCTGAGCCGCGCGGCCGATGCGCCGAGTCCGGCGCTGGTGCTGCAGGAGCTTCAAAGTTTTAATCAATGGGGGAGCGTCCTGTATATCGCGGCGCATCCTGATGATGAAAACACGCAGTTGATTTCTTACCTGGCCCGCGGCCGAAACTATCGAACGGCTTATCTTTCCATCACGCGCGGCGACGGGGGCCAGAACGTCCTGGGCCCGGAATTTGGCCCTGAACTGGGCGCGATCCGCACGGAAGAGCTGTTGGCGGCCCGAAGCCTCGACGGCGGCCGGCAATTCTTCACTCGCGCCATCGACTTTGGATTTTCCAAAGATTACCGCCAAACGCTGGAAATCTGGGACCGCCAGGAGGTGCTCAGCGATATCGTACGAGTCATCCGCACGTTCAGACCGGACGTGATCGTCACCCGATTTACCACGGTGCCAGGCAACACGCATGGGCATCATACGGCATCAGCGGTTCTGGGGCTGGAGGCTTTTAAGCTGGCAGGCGATCCCAGCGCCTTTCCGGATCAGCTCAAGGACCTTTCAGTCTGGCAACCCAAACGGGTTTTCTCCAACGGCTTTGCCGTCGGCTTCGGCCCGCGTGGCGGCGGAAATGGCGCGGCAACGCGGAACGACCAGCAGGTCGTGCGCATGAGCATCAACGGCGCCGATCCGGTTAGCGGGCTCACGTTCGCTGATTTGGCGGCACGAAGCCGATCGATGCACAAAACCCAGGGCTTCGGCAATTTCGCGGGGCGAGGCGGGAGCGGTGCCAGGGCCGAGGCATTTCAATTGCTTGATGGTGAGCCGGCCAAGGGCGATATCATGGACGGCGTCGACACGACTTGGGGCCGCATCAACGGCGGGCCGGACATCGGCAAGATGACCGATGACCTGATCGCAAAATTCGATTCCCAAAATCTCCCCGCCAATGTGCCGGCATTGCTGGCCATCAAAGCCAAGGCCGACGCGCTGGCGGACGATCCGATTGTCGATGAAAAACGCAAGGGATTGGACCTGATGATCCAGCAATGCCTGGGGCTTGACGTGCAAACGACATTGCAGAATGCCCGTGTCGTGCCGGGGGAAACGCTGACGCTGCATCATGTCGTGAACCTGCACGGCGATGTACCGGTGAAATGGTTATCGATTCGATATCCCAGCGTTGGACAGGAATTGCTGAATACCATCGCTTTGCCGAAAGATCAGCCGGTGGCATTGGATTCGGATCAGACGCTGCCGATTAAGACGCCGCTGAGCCAGCCGTATTGGCTGCGGGAAGATGGGACGCGCGGGATGTTCCGGGTCGATGACGCGACGCTGATTGGGCGGCCAATGAATCCGCCGGTATTTCCGATTGAAGATGTATTCGAGGTTGGCGGGCAAAAACTGGTGATTGCCGATGAACCGGTGCAAATGATGCCCGGCGCCACCGCCGCAACGGCGCAACGGAAAATCGACGTGATCCCGCCGGTCTCGATCCGTTTCGCGTCGAGCGTGCAATTATTTGCGCCCGGAGCAACCAAAGAGGTGGGAATCGATCTGATCGCCCATCGCCCGGCGTCGGCAGGAACGATACAGCTTGATGTACCCTCGGGATGGTCGGTGACGCCCGATTCGCAGCCTTTTAATCTGACCTCGGCAGACCAACGCTCTCGATTCACATTCAAAGTGACCGCGCCGGCTCAGGCAACCACGGCTAATATTGGCGCGCACGTCACGATCGATGGATCGCAATATGGAAACGATCAGATCGAAATCAATTACTCCCATGTTCCGCCGATCCTGATGCAGTCGGTCGCGAGACTGAAAGCGACCAGCGTCGAAATCGCCATTCGCGGCCAACATGTGGGTTATCTGAGCGGAGCCGGTGATAACGTGGCCGACGCCTTGTCGCAGATGGGATATTCCGTCACGCAACTAAGCGGCGCCGATCTCACAGCGGAAAAACTTCACGGCCTGGATGCCGTCGTAACCGGCGTTCGCGCGTTTGCCGTGCGCAAAGATCTGACGCCGGCCAACATGCAGGCCTTGACGGATTTCGTGCAGGCGGGCGGCAACGTCATCGTTCAATATGTCCGGCCCGAGAGCGGCGTTCAGTCGATCCGGCTGGGGCCCTATCAATTGCACCTCTCGACCGACCGCGTGACCGACCCCAATTCGGCGATGACATTTCTGGTTCCCGATCATCCGGCGGTCAATTCCCCCAACAAAATCACTGCCGCCGATTTTCAGGGATGGGTGCAGGAGCGTGGTACATACTTCCCAAACCAATGGGATGAGCATTTTGTGCCGATCTTCGCGTGCAACGACGCGGGTGAGCAGCTGCTCAAGGGGGCTTTGCTGATCGCACCTTATGGGAAGGGCAATTTTATCTACACGGGCCTCGTTTTTTTTCGCCAGCTCCCGGCGGGCGTGCCTGGTGCGTATCGGCTGATGGCGAATCTGGTGTCGCTTGGAAAATAAATCTCCTGAAAATGATGCCAGTGCATCGTCGGCCAAGACCGACGAGGCTTCCACCGGCCTGCCCGGATTGACGAGCTGGCCGGCCGTATACGCCTTCGTGATGGTCTTCTTCGCAATCGTGGTCGGCGTCCTGGTCGCGCTCTCGAGGATGTATTCGTGAACGCGGTCGACTACGTCGTTCTCTTTGGCACGATGCTGGCCATCGCCGCGTATGGGATTTGGAGGACGCGCGGCCGCCGCGATCTCAGCGGCTATCTAAAAGGGGCAGGAAACACGCGATGGTTCGTGATCGGCTTATCCGTGATGGCCACGCAAGCCAGCGCGGTGACTTTCCTCTCGACGCCCGGACAAGGGTATCAGGATGGCTTGGGATTCGTGCAGAATTACTTCGGCACGCCAATCGCGCTGATCATCATCGCCGCTTTTTTCCTGCCGATCTACCGGCGGTTGAACGTTTACACGGCCTATGAATTTCTGGGCAAACGTTTCGATTCTAAAACGCGACTATTGGGGGCGGCTCTTTTTCTTTTTCAGCGCGGGATCGGCGCGGGGATCACGATCTACGCTCCGGCCATCGTGCTCTCCGCCGTTTTTGGCTGGAACCTGAACCTGACCATCCTCTGCAGCGGCGTGCTGGTCATCCTCTACACTGTCGCGGGCGGCAACGATGCGGTCACGGTGACTCAAAAATATCAGATCGGCGTGATCTTCGCGGGGATGATCGCAGCGTTTTGTCTGTTAGTCACGAAGCTCCCGGCGGGCCTCTCCATGAGCGACGCGCTCACGGTGGCGGGAGGATTCCATAAATTGCAGGCGGTCAATTTCTCGCCGAGCTTAAAGCAGCGGTACACATTCTGGTCGGGGACATTGGGGGCGACATTCCTGATGCTTTCCTATTTCGGCACCGATCAATCTCAAGTTCAGCGATACATCTCCGGCAGCTCGCTGCGGGAAAGCCGGCTGGGATTGATGTTCAATGCGGTCTGCAAGATTCCGATGCAATTCTTCATTCTGTTGTTGGGTGCGATGCTGTTTGTGTTCTACCAGTTTGAAAGCCAGCCGATGATATTCAACGAAAATGCCTGGAAAATGCGGATGCAGCAGGGCGGCGGCGGCGGCGCGCAGGCAACGTCGCTGGAAAGGCGGTTTGCCGAAATTCACGCGGAAAAATCGGCACTCATCCGCCGATGGCTGGACGCCAAACATTCGGGCGATGTGAACGCGGCGGAGCAGGCCCACGCGCAGGCGGTGGCGGCGGCGGAGCGGGGGGAAGCCCTGCGAAATGACGCCAAAAAGGCGATGGATCCCTCGAAGAAAAAAGGCAACGAATCCGACTTCGTGTTCATCACCTTTATTCTGGATTACCTACCGCACGGATTGATTGGGCTTCTCGTGGCGACTTTTTTCGCGGCGGCATTGTCGTCCAAGGCGGCGGAACTCAACGCGCTGGCTTCAACGACCACAGTCGATTTTTACCGGCACCTGATCCGGCAGGATGCCGGCGATGCGCATTGCGTGATCGCCTCTAAATGTTTCACGGTCTTATGGGGTCTGGTCGCGCTTTCGTTCGCGCTCTACGCCAATCTGGTGGAAAATCTGGTCCAGGCCGCCAATATCGTGGCATCCATATTTTATGGCGTGACGCTCGGCATGTTCCTGATCGGATTCTTTCTGAAATGGGTCGGCGGCACCTCCGTCTTTTGGGGCGCGCTCGTGGCACAAGCCTTGGTAATCGCCCTCTACTACACACTGCCGATCAGCTATCTCTGGTACAACGCCATCGGTCCGGCCGCTTGCGTGCTGTTCAGCTTGATTATTCAGCTTGCGTTTCGCTCGGGGGTGAAAAACGCCTCGCTTTCCGCCGCCAAACCCAAGAATGTGTTGGCCCAACCATGAGCGACTCGCCCGTCATCTGCTTCGGCCAGCAACCTTCGGGAATCTTTCCCAAGCGATTTCTCTTTGCCAAGATTCAAACGGCCCGGCGACTGCAAAAGGAGATCGGCGGAGAGATCGTCTTCTTCTGGCACGACAGCGATCACGATCCACGCGAAACACGGACTCTGCTTCGACACCGCAAATCCGGCGATACGTTTGAGATCAACTTTTCCTTTGCCAATAAGCTTCAGCGCAAATATTCCCCCCTTTATCTGAAGCGAGTTTTGCCCGATTGGCTCGAGAAGACCGCATTTCAATTGCCCGCCTACGTCGATCGGCGTTGGGTGGATGCCTTCAAGCAATGCGCCGGCGCCAACGTCAGTGAATTCTGCCTGGAGATGCACCGGCGCATGGGGTTGCTTGAGGGAATGCGGATCGCGCGCTCCAGCGAAGCGGCGTTTCGCCGGGCCGCCTGCTCCATTGACGATTATTTTGTTGATGTGCCTTATCAGGGCGAGGTTGTCCGCGCCCGCTGGGACCGCGGATCGCTGAAATTGCACGAGGGGGGCGATTCCTATTCGACGCTACCGGCCTGTTCATTCGATCAATTGCAGATCAGCCCGACGCGCGACAGCCGGCTCAAATGGATGCAATCCGTGATTCACTGCACTCATTACGTGGCCGGCGCCGGCGAGCAGGACTATCTGCATAAGGAAGACGCCCCGGAGATCATCTACATCAAACGTGATACCATTGAGAGATCCGATGAAGCCTACACAGAAGTCCCCTAAGCTCGCGCCGCTGCTGGCGTTCGGCGCCCATCCCGACGATATCGAATTCGCCTGCGGAGGGGTGATCGTCAAGGAAACGCTCGGCGGCTGCCCGGCGCATCTGGTCGTCTGCTCCGCCGGTGAAGCCGCGACGCATGGCACGCCCACCCAGCGCAAAAAGGAAGCGGAAAAATCCGCGAAAATTCTGGGCGCGAGCGTCGAGTTTGTTCAACTCGACGGCGACGCGCATCTGGAGATCAAAGCCGCATACGCCATCACGCTGGCGGGAATTATTCGGCGCATTCGACCGGGAATCGTGCTGTCGCCCACCCTGGTCGAAAATCAGCACCCCGATCATCCGAAATTGGGCCGCCTGGTGCGTGATGCGGCACGTTTGGC
>CAZCKE010000108.1:1786-10221 GCA_964499005.1 uncultured Tepidisphaeraceae bacterium | reverse complement strand
GCGGAATATTTCATGTGGAAGGGGCAGGCGGCGCTTTGCATCTACGACGACTTGTCCAAGCAGGCTGCGGCATATCGTCAGTTGTCACTGCTGCTGCGGCGTCCGCCGGGACGCGAGGCGTATCCGGGCGACGTATTCTATTTGCACAGCCGGCTGCTTGAACGCGCCGTCAAGCTCAGCGCTGACAAAGGGGGCGGAAGCCTGACCGCCCTGCCGATCATTGAGACGCAGGAAGGGGAAGTGTCGGCGTACATCCCGACCAATGTCATCAGCATTACGGACGGGCAGATTTACCTGGAGCCGGACCTGTTCTTTGCCGGCGTGCGACCGGCCATCAATGTCGGGATCAGTGTTTCGCGAGTGGGCGGTAATGCGCAAACCAAGGCGATGAAGAAGATCGCCGGATCGTTGCGTCTGGATTTGGCCGCATATCGCGAGTTGGAAGCATTTGCGCAGCTTGGGACGGAGCTGGACAAGGCAACTCAAGCGCAGCTCGATCGTGGAGCCCGGTTGGTGGAATTGCTCAAGCAGCCGCAATACAAGCCGCTGGCGATGGAGCAGGAAGTGATGGTGATCTACGCCGGCACCCAGGGCTTCCTGGACGACATCCCAGTGAATCGGGTCGGGGAGTTTCAAACAGCGTTTCTGGGGTATGTGGATAGCAGCGCAGCAAGTTTTCGACAGGAATTAGCGAAATTGAAGGAACTCACGCCAGACCTCGAAAAACAGCTCAAGACCACTCTAAGCGATTTTAAATCGCGTGTTTGGAAGAAATAGCACCTCTCGCGTGTATATCTTATTAAGAGAACCAGGTGGGAGAGCCGGAATATGGTTCACGCTCCTGGCAGCTTGGTCGTTCTGATTGCGCCTACGTCGGCGAACGGGGACGTTCTACTGCTAAAAATGATGGCTGGAAGGGTGACCCGAAATTCGGGCCGGAACGCAAATTGCTTTGTAAATCAAGAAAAGAGCCATAAAGGTTCGATGTGAGGGTGGAATAGGTGTTTATGTCAAGTAGTTCATTCCAATCGCTGCCTTTTTCAGCACGCTGGGGGCCATTGGGTTCAACCCCTCTGAGCAACGGCATATCCGAAGGCAAAACACCGACCCAGGTATTTGGGTATGAGGTTATCGGCTTTCTGGGCCAAGGCGCCGGGAGCCGGATCTACGCGGCAAGCAACCGGCAGTCGGGGCAGATTTACGCCCTGAAGCATGTGGTGGTTAAAACGGAGAAGGATCAGCGATTTATCGACCAGCTTCAAAATGAATTTGAGATCGGCACAAAGGTCAATCACCCCCTGCTTCGTCGAAGCATTGATCTGAAACAGACGCGGTCGATCCTGCGTAAAGTGACTGAAGCCGCTTTAGTGATGGAATTGTTTGAAGGCGTAAGCTGTGAGGTTTATCCCCCCACCGACTTATCGCTGCTGACGCATATTTTCCATCAAACGGCGCTGGCGCTGGTAGCGTTGCATCAGCAGGGGTATGTGCACTGCGACCTGAAGCCCAATAATATTTTGGTCTCAGCGGCCGGTGGGGTAAAGATCATCGATCTGGGACAGGCGTGCCCAATCGGATCGGTCAAGGAAAGGATCCAAGGGACGCCGGATTTCATCGCGCCCGAGCAGGTTCGGCGTGAGCCGGTCTCGCCGCAGACGGATATCTACAACCTGGGCGCGACGTTTTATTTCCTGCTAAGCGGTCAAAAACTTCCGACGCTGTTCACGCTGAAGAAGTCGCCCAACAGCTTTCTGGTAAGCAATGCGGTGCCGTCACCCAGCGAATTGAATCCGCGAATCCCGCAGAATCTTTCGGCCCTGGTGATGGAATGCGTACGGGTCAGCGCGTCGCGCCGTCCCGCCGACATGGCAAATCTGGCGCGTCGCATGGACGTGATTCAGCACACCATTTCGGCCGCCCGAAGCCCGTCGCCGCTGTCGGCTTAAATCCCATCTGATTTTTTGATTATTGATTTCCGCGTCACGGCTCTGTCGCGCTCCGAGTTGCCGGCGCTGTCGCGGCGCGAACCCTGGAGAGAGAAGTCGAGAGCAAATCTCCCGGTGTGATGTGGAAGACATCGGCAAGCTGAAACATGATGTTGTTGCGGTCGAAGTCGGCCTTGAGTTGCATGGTTCCGGAGTCGCCGACGGGGGCGGACATCGTGGACTCGCCTTTGAGAGAACGGTTGAGGAGGCTCACCAGGACACGGGAGGCCTGGCGGATTGAATCTTGCGGGATATCCATCTGCATTTCCATGTGATCGGGGCGAGTGGCCGCGGTGTAAATGCCCGTTACCGGCAAATTCAACTGCATGCGCCCGGCGGAGCGTGAGCCGGTGAATTGAGCGACGAGAGTGGAGTAGTAGACGGTGTCGCCGTCAATGTCCTCGCCCGTGACGGAAGGATCGGCGACGGCGAGAGTTCCGCTGAAGGAAAGATTGCCGCCTTCGATGAGAATCAAACGGATCGTGCTGTCGAGAGTGCCGGCGACTTCGACTTTGTGGCCCCATCGTCGAAAGAGATTGGTCATGGATGCGACATTGGCGCGAGTGATCGCAATGTTTTGATTGCCTGATAAATGGGGAAGATCGAGAAATCCATTTTTCGCGGAGAAGGCGCCGTCGACGGAGATGGCGCCCAGCGGTTGATTCATGAGCCGCACGACGGTCGTGATGCTCGTGTCGATCGGTTGGTCGATGTCTTTGATGGTGATCGTGGCATCAATGGAATCGAAGACCCACGAGTCCTGTGAGATTTCGTTGTTGAGCGTTCCGGTGGCGCCGGAGATGTGGAAGGTTCCTTTCACGTCCGGCAGGCGCATGGGGCCGGCGGAAGGCTTGAAGACACTGATCAGATTTAATTGCCCGCTTTCGTCAACACGCGCGTTGAAATCGACGCCAGTGATTTGAACTTCGCCGAGGTCGGTTCTGCCCAAGAGCAGCCGCCAGGGAGAAACAGAACTGGTGACGTGACCGATGTTCAGAAGATGCGAGCCGCTGGCGTCTTCGAAGCTGATGCCCCGGATATCGAGGCCGTTTCGCCAACTGAAGGACCAGTCTTTGATCTGGGCCTGGCCCTGGGCCATTTTTCCATTGAGCCAATCAATGGCCATCTGGCGAGCGATGCCGGTGCTGGCGAGCGTTGGAAGCATCAGGATCAGCAGGACGACCGCGACGGTTAACGTGGCGAGGATTTTAAGGATCAGAGATTTGCGCAGCCGAGACGCTGGAGGGGAGTCAACCGGTGAATGGGGATTTCCATTTTTAGAATCGGGATCGCGATGGTGATTCAGATCGTTTGAAGCCATAACGAGGGAACCCTTGGGCGCGAGTGGAGAGCCCTGGCTCATCCATCGGGCAATTCTCGCCAGTTACGATAAAAAGGGAACGGGACGCGCGAAGCATTAAGGGGCGCTTACCTGAGAGGCTGCAGCGGGGCAATCAAGTTCATCCCTGGCACATCAAGCACGGTGGGCTTCATGGCGGCGACGTCAGTGGGTGTTTGCGCGACCAGGGGCGAATTGTTCTGGTTGCTTTGGCTGCCGAGGGATGGAGCGCGGCTTTGGGCGATCGCGCGGTTCATTCCTTGGATAGCCGTGGAGCTGCCGACAAAGCCCATGCCGGCGGTTTGGAATGAGAAGGTATTGAAGCCGAGGAAATTGTCCATCTGTGGGGAAATATCGAGGGTGACATATTTACGATCGTGCGATACCACAGCGCGGGAGATGGTAAGGTTGGAGCCGTCGGTGACGGTGGAAATCTGGGCCTGGCTGGTAGTCTGTCCGGAACCAAAAAAAGGTGTTGCCTGGCTGTATGCGGAACGACTTGGCCACATTGTCGCGATGGCGCCGATCAGGAGGGGCATCATAATAGAAAGCATCGCTTTCATTCGTGTCATAACAATCCCTTTGCCTCTGGACGATATGATATCGCGAGCGAAGCGGCAATGGCCAGCGATTTTGATGAAATTCGCGACAAATGAGGTCCGTTGAATGTTGGCCGTCAAAGCGTTAACTTTCGCTCCACGATCATTTTGGAGCAATTTGAATGCAATCGACCTCCGGTAAAAAAGCTTTGATTACAGGAATCACCGGGCAAGACGGCTCGTACCTGGCTGAGCTTTTGCTGAGCAAAGGGTACATGGTTCACGGAATCGTTCGGCGGAGCAGCTCGTTTAACACGGATCGCGTGGCTCATCTTTACCGCGACCGGCATGATCCGGATACGCGGCTTTTTCTGCATTATGGGGACTTGGTGGATGGAATCGGACTGCGTGAGATCCTGACGCGGGTAAGGCCGGACGAGGTTTACAATCTGGGGGCACAATCGCATGTGAAGGTGAGCTTCGATCAGCCGGTCTATACGGTCGCGACCGATGCGCTGGGGACGATGAACCTGCTGGAAGCGATACGGGATACAGGATTGCCGGTGCGGTTTTATCAGGCGTCCAGCAGCGAGATGTACGGGAAGGTCGTTGAAACACCGCAGACGGAACGGACGCCTTTTTATCCGCGCAGCCCGTATGCGTGCGCGAAGGTTTACAGCTATTGGCAGACGGTCAATTATCGTGAGAGCTATGGAATGTTCGCGTGCAATGGGATTTTGTTCAATCATGAAAGCCCGCGACGAGGCGAGACATTTGTCACGAGGAAGATCACACGGGCGGCGACGCGCATCAAGGAAGGGTTGCAGCAAAAGCTGTTTCTGGGGAATCTGGACGCGAAGCGAGATTGGGGATTTGCGGGAGATTATGTCGAAGCGATGTGGCTGATTCTGCAGCAGGAAAAACCGGACGATTTTGTGGTGGCCAGCGGGGAAACGCACAGTGTGCGGGAATTCCTGGACGAGGTTTTCGGATACCTGGGGTTGGACTGGAAAAAATATGTCGAGGTCGATCCGAAGTATTTTCGGCCGGCGGAGGTCGATCTGTTGCTGGGAGATCCGAATAAAGCGAAGCGCGTCCTGGGATGGCAAACGCGGGTCAACTTCAAGGGACTGGCACGAATGATGACCGATGCGGATTGGAACCTGGCGCGCAAGGAGAAGCTGCTTGCGGCCCAGCCGGCGAGGATGCAATAGAAGGGAATTCGGATTTCAGACATGGCCCTACCCGTTCAAGATCGGATTGTCGTCACCGGAGGCGCGGGGTTTCTCGGCGGATTTGTCGTGGAGAAGCTGCGCGGGCAGGGATATTCCAATATTTTTATTCCGCGCCGCAAGGATTTCGATCTCACGGTCGAAGCGGATGTCGAGCGGCTGTATCGGGAGCAGAAGCCGGATGTGGTGATGCATCTGGCGGCGGAGGTCGGGGGA
This sequence comes from uncultured Tepidisphaeraceae bacterium, assembly GCA_964499005.1. Lineage (GTDB taxonomy): Bacteria > Planctomycetota > Phycisphaerae > Tepidisphaerales > Tepidisphaeraceae > CAZCKE01. The sequence goes on along the minus strand of CAZCKE010000108.1, from coordinate 4,910 downwards.
ATCGGGGCCAATCGGGACAATCCGGGGCGGTTTTTCTTCGCGAACATGGCAATGGGGCTGCACCTGATCGAGCATGCGCGACGGCAGAAGATCAAGAAATTTGTGCAAGTGGGGACGATCTGCGCGTATCCGAAATTTACTCCGGTGCCGTTTCGGGAAAGCGAATTGTGGAACGGATATCCGGAGGAAACCAACGCGCCGTATGGGGTGGCGAAGAAGGCGCTGATGGTGATGTGCCAGGCGTATCGGCAGCAATATGGGCTCAATGCGATTTACCTTTTGCCGGTGAATTTATATGGGCCGAGGGATAATTTTGATCTGCATACGAGCCACGTGATTCCGGCGCTGATCCGAAAGTGCGTACAAGCCAGGGAGCGAGGAGATAAGCAGATTCCGGCATGGGGGACGGGGGCGGCGAGCCGGGAATTTCTTTATGTCGAGGATTGCGCGGAAGGGCTGATCGCCGCAATGCAACGATATGACTCGCCCGAGCCGGTGAATTTGGGAAGCGGGCGGGAAATTAAGATCAAGGATCTGACGGAATTGATCGTGCGCCTGTCAAAGTTTCCTGGAAAGATCGAATGGGACGCGAGCAAGCCGGATGGTCAGCCGCGGCGGTGCCTGGATGTGACCAGGGCCAAGGAGAAGTTTGGATTTACCGCGCGCACCAGCCTGGAGGAAGGGTTGGCCAAGACGATCGCGTGGTTTGAAACGCACGAGCAGGAAATTACCGAGCGACATTTCACGTCATGAGCGCATCGCGCGGCAATCGCCGGCAGGTTCTGGTGGTCAGCCAGACCTTTGTTCCCGATCCTGCCGCCGTTGGACAGCATATGGCGGACGTCGCGTTTGAATTGGCGCGGCGAGGGCATGCGGTGCGGGTTTATGCTTCGGCTCGGGGGTACGAGAATCCAGCGGCGATTTATCCATCTCGTGAAATCCTGTCTGGAGCCGATGTACGACGATTTCCGTTCGCGTCGTTTGGGAAAAAATCCATTTTGCTTCGGGTGGCGGGGACAGCGGCGTTTCATTTGCAGGCGTTTTTCGCGGCGATGTTTGCGCCGCGGCCGGCGGGGATATTTTTCAGCACGTCGCCGCCGCTGATTGGGCTTCCACTGTGCGTTGCGGCGGCGCTGAGGCGAATTCCGGTGGTGTATTGGGCGATGGATTTGAATCCGGATCAATTGATCGCGCTGGGGAAGATCAAGCCGGATCACTGGATTGCACGGGTTCTGGAAGCGGCGAATCGATTTATCCTTCGACGATGCGCGCTGGTGGTGGCGCTGGATCGATTCATGGAACAACGATTGAAGGGGCGCGGGATGTCCGGGGATCGGATTTTGGTGAATCCGCCATGGTCGCATGAGCAGCACATGGGAGTGGAGCAAGGACCAAACCCGTTTCGGGAGAGGCATGGACTGGCGGACAAATTTGTTGTGATGTACAGCGGAAACCACAGCCCGAGCAATCCGCTGACAACGATTCTGGAAGCGTCGCTGGCGCTCAAGGACGATCCGAGGATTCGATTTTTGTTTATCGGTGGAGGAAGCGGCAAGACGGAGGTGGAACGGTTTATTCGCGAGCATGGGCTGAATCATGTGCTGTCGCTACCGTATGAGCCGATTTCAGAACTGAAGCATTCGCTGGCGGCGGCGGATGTACATCTGGTTTCGCTGGGGGAAGGGATGGTAGGGATCATTCATCCTTGCAAGGTGTATGGGGCGATGGCGGTTGCAAAACCCGTGATATTCGTGGGACCGCGGCCTTCGCATATCAGCGATTTGATGGATGCACATGCATTTGGAGAACACATCCGGCATGGCGATGTCGCGGGAGCGGTCGCCGCGATCAATCGTTTTCGCTCAATGGCAAAGGAGACTCGCGACGAGTTAGGGAGGGTGGGGCAAGAGATTCTGCGGGACTCTCTGGGGCAATCACGGCTTTGTGGGCGGCTTTGCGATGCGGTCGAGGTGGCCCTTGGGTTGGACCGATCATTTGTAAACGGTTAAGCTGGTCATTGTAAGGGAGGACACATGGCAAAAATCGGCTTCGCGCTGATTCTTATAGGCATGGGTTCCCTAATCCTTAAGTTCTTCGGATTTGAGTTGAAATTCGAAGCAGCGATGGGAACATCCGAGATCTGGATTTTCATCGGAGTCGCGTTTTTTGGCGCGCTGCTTTTCTTTGCAGGCTTCATGACCGAACGATGATGCGCAGGGCGAGAATCATGCGAAGTAATTGGTTCAGGCGACGCTGGATTCTCACCTTTGCAGTTGTTGGTTTGATCGCGACGATCATCGGCTGCGAGAGCACGGTCACAGAGCCGGGCGAATCCGAGCATGGAGGCGTTTTCCTTCATAGTTCGGTGGATCAGCCGACGACGCGATGAGGTCGTTGTCACACCAACGGCGCGACGCGTTCAAGCGTTGCCATCAGGGGTTTCACATATTCGGCGCCAAAGAGATGGACGTGATTCAGCAGAAAATAGAGCTGATAGACCGATTTGCGCACCCGATGGTACTCGTCGCATAATCGCCGTTGTTGCTGATAGGCTTTGATGAACGCAGGCGTGGAGGTGTGGAAGAGAGACATGTAAGCGAGTTCCGACTCGACATGGGCAAACTTGCAGTTGGGGTCGAGAAGCGCGGCGATGCGCCAGCGCCCCATGGAGTCGGGGCGGGCCAGGATGTTGGTGGCCCAGACGTCCCAGTGGACGAGCCGCGGACAGTCATCATGGGACAACAGGCGGTCAAGATGCTCGTGCGCTTTGGCGATCTGCTTGCGCGATTTGACTGGGATCAAAGACGACTTGAGAACATCGGCGACGATAGGGTCGAAAACATGATGGACAAACTGGGGCCAGCCGCTGAAGGCCAGTGGGGTCGGCTCGACTTCCGCCCTGCCGTATTGAGGCGAGGTTCGCTGATGAAGGCATAGGAGCAGTTCGGCGAGCTGAGCCTGCAAATCGTCGAATTCTTCATCGTTGCAGGCGCGGCGTGCATCGTTGAGGTTCATTCCTTCAACAAATTCCATCAGGATGTAGCTGAAGGGATCCTCAAGAGAACCGACCTTGGCCGCGTAGACGCGCGGGGTGGGGAGGCCGAGCTCTTTCATCATCCGAAGC
>CAZCKE010000108.1:0-1776 GCA_964499005.1 uncultured Tepidisphaeraceae bacterium | reverse complement strand
GCTGGGGGGCTTTATTGCCGTACGTGCTATCGACTCGATGTGGGGAGACTTTGCCGACTGCACGGCGGCCATCGGTCAAGCTGATAGCGACGGTCGTGCTGATGCAGCCGCCATCGAGCGGTCTGACTTCGGTCAGCTCCGCGGAAGCGCCGCCCCAGTCCTGCGCAATCCGGCGGAGCACCTGCCAAGAGATGTCCATCTCCTGTGACATCGTGTCCGACGAGAAGCATCATCGCATGGAGGCGCGGCGGGAACAATTGAAAATTGTGCGAAAGCGCGAATTTAATCGATTTTCGTAAGACCTGGCTTGGCTCGTGAAAATCAGATCTCCACGCCTATCATCCAACTGCGACAAGCGACTTGCCGGATGAAGTGCTTGCCTGTATGACGCTGCAAGATTTGCGGCCGGCATCGGCGTTTCTTTGGGCGAAAACGGACCGTTTGGCCGATAAAACCCTGAGAAACGGAGCCGCCTATGCGATTGGTCAGGGATGAAGACGTAATGGAAGAGCAAGACGCCACGGAGATGGATGATTCGGCGGAAGACGGCCCGGTCGATCAGGCCCAATCGGACGATGTTTCCGACGAGGGGGATGAGAAAGAAGAGACCAACGCCCCGGAGGTGGACCTTCGATTGCTGGAGGCATTGCTGCTTTCGACGCAGCATCCGCTGACGGCGGGCCGCCTGGCGGAATTGATGGATTTGCCGGCGACCAAGCCGGTGCGCGGGGCGGTGAAGCAGCTCAACGTCTTTTATCAGGAATCCAATCGGTCGTTCCGGATCGAGCAGGTTGCGGGCGGCTATCAGATGCTTACGCTGCCGGAATTTGCGGAATCGCTCAAGAAGCTGCATCAGAAAGAGATCGACGCCAAGCTGACCAAAGCGGCTTTAGAGACGCTGGCCATCATCGCTTACAAGCAGCCGATCTTGCGGGCGGATATTGAGGCGATTCGCGGGGTGGCGTGCGGGGAAACGATTCGCAGCCTGATGGAAAAGCATCTGGTCAAGATCGCGGGCCGGGCGGAAGAGCCGGGCCGGCCGATCCTCTATGGCACGACCAAGCGATTTCTGGAATTGTTCGGACTCAATAGCCTTTCTGATCTCCCGCAATCCGAAAACGGATTGCCCAATCCACCGACTAATTAATCCGTGAATCATCCTTCAATTTAAGGCTGAGTTGCCGGAGCGATTGCAACCATCCCCGTGCCGGGTTGGACGGGGGGATTTGCCGGGTACGCTTTAAGGGTATTCGCTTTGAAATCGGCCATGACGCTTTGGAGCGTTAGCTGCCCATCCACGTCTAGATCAAGGTTCGCCACTTCGACCATCCGCTTGGCTTGATCGGTGGATTTGTCGTCCAGAGGGGCCAAGGGTGAAAGAGGGTTCTGCAGGGCGCCAAAGGCGCTGATTGCGTCCAGGGTGATTTGGAAGTGAGTCGCATCGGGAGCGGCGGATGAGACGCTGTTTAAGAACTCGCTGAACGCCACGATTTGATTTTTCTGCTCGGGCGTGACGCCATCAGGCGGATGTGCCAAAGCCTGGCCGACGGCAACGCGCAGGTCGTCGATGAAGGAATTGATTCCCGCAACGTCTTTGGGCGTCAGTTCGAGCGTGATTTGGATCTGCGCGCCTTGGCGGGAGAATGGGAGTTTTTGGGCCAGGGCGGTGCGCAGTTTGACCAGGCTGGCGGTTTCGAGCCGGCAAGTCGACTTGGTTTCATTCCAATCGGGGCCTGCCTGGGTTGGGTCGAGGGACTTCGCGGTTGGGATTGGCGT
>CAZCKE010000107.1:0-10242 GCA_964499005.1 uncultured Tepidisphaeraceae bacterium | reverse complement strand
ATCTGTTCGCCGACAGTAAAGACCGGATTGAGAGATGTCATCGGCTCCTGGAAGACCATCGCGATGTCTTTGCCTCGCACCCCGCGCATTTGAGTTTCCGAAAGCGTCAATAAGTCCCTGCCTTCAAACAAAATTTGTCCGCCGAGCACCCGTCCAGGCGGAGAAGGGATCAACCGCAGGACCGACAGGGCCGTCACCGATTTGCCGCACCCGCTTTCGCCGACGACGGCCAATGTCTGGCCCGGGTAGACCGACATCGAGACATTCTGCACGGGCCGAATTTGGCCGCGCTCGGTGTCGAAGGCAACGTTCAGGTTGCGAAGTTCAAGAAGTGGATCAGCCATCGGTCCTACCGTCTCAGTTTTGGATCCAACGCATCGCGCAGGGCCTCGCCGAGCAGGTTATATGAAAACACGGTAAAAAAGATGGCGATCCCCGGAAACAAGGCCAGCCACCATACGAATGAACCTCCCAAGCTACGCGATTGCTCGAGAAGTTGCCCCCAACTGGGTTCATTGATGGGCCCGATCCCCAGGAAACTGAGGGTGCTCTCAAACAATATGGCGCTGGCGACACCAAAGCTTGATGTCACCAGCAGCGGCGAGACGCCGTTGGGCAACAAATGCCGGAAAAGAATCGACCGCAGCGGCAAGCCCGCGGCCACCGCGGCATGGACGAAATCCTGTTCGCGCAGACGTAGAAATTCCGCTCGGATAAAGCGCGCGCTGCCGGTCCAGCTCGTGAAGCCGATAATCGCCATCATCATGTACAAGTCGCGCCCGAAAAACGCCACGAAGGTGATCAGCAAAAAGAGCGTCGGAATCGCCTCGAAGATTTCGATGAGCCTCATTCCAATAATGTCGACGCGGCCCACAAAGAATCCCATCATTCCACCAATGACGATCCCAATGGCCACGGCAATTCCAGTGGATATCAACCCGATGGCCAACGCAATTCGACTGGCGTGGATCATCCTGCTCAGAACATCGCCGCCGTTCTGCTCGGTTCCAAGCCAATGGGAATGACTGGGCGGCTGCAATGGCGCATCGGGATCATCGCGCTGATAGTCATTGGGAGAATAGGGAAAAGGCGCCATCAGTTTGAACTGGATATGGCCTTCGCGGTCCAGGTCTCGATAATGTTGCCAATCCACCGTCACGGGAGGGCGCACAAAACCCCACGCCAAAATCGCGGTAACGACGGTTATTCCCGCAACCCATACCCCGCGGCGGATCACCGTCATGCGTCGCTTAAACAGAGCCCAGAGGCCAGCCGCCGCCAGCACGAACAGCGTCACGTCGGTCGGCGTTAGATTATGAAGCATCGGGAATGACCACGCATCGTCCACTTTCGCGATCAATGGCATGGAATTGGCGAGAAGCGGCGCAAAAACCGCCGCAAATAACAATATCGCGATCCAAAACAATCCAACCCTCGAGCCATATCGTCCCAGCGCATCGCCGGCAATCTGATGCCAGATCGAAGCTGAAACCGGCACGTCGAGATCTGTCGATCCCGCGGAACTAGCTGGCATACCGGCCGTCATTGCTTTCGTCCCTCGTAGCTGACGCGTGGATCGGCAACGACATATAGGATGTCGGCCAGCAAGTAACTGACCAATCCCAGTACTCCCGCGACGAGCGTGATTGAAAGCACCATTTCAGGGTCTTTGTCAAAAACGGCATCGATTCCCAGCTTCCCCATTCCCGGAATGCTGAAAATATTTTCGACGATGACCGAGCCGCTGATCAATCCGGGCAGAAGCCATGCCGACGACGTGATCAGGGGCAGCAGGCTGTTACGCAGAACATGTCGGTACAGCACGAGCCTCTCCCCTACTCCCTTGGCCCGGGCCGTGCGAACAAAATCGGAAGCGAGGTTTTCCAAGATTGCGCCTCGAGTCAGCTTGGAAGTAAACGCCAACCCGGCATAGGAAAGGCAGATGACCGGCAGCACCAAGTGCCACATCATGTCCAGGAGCCAGCCGCGATGAAATCCGTCGGTCCAGGTCGGAAGGAAATTCATTTCTTCAGCGCGTAAATCATGCAGGCCCGCGGTCGGAAACCAATGAACATGATTTCGATTCGCCAGATATCCAATTAAAAGCACCCCCGCCCATATTTGGGGCACTGACCATAAACCCAGCATTGTCGTGCCCCCCACGACATCGACCGTCTTGCCTCGATGCCGCGCCGATACGATCCCCGTCCAGATCGAAAATATTTCCAGAAGCGGAATCGTGATGGCATTCAGCAAAAGTGTGACGGGAAGCGATTCTTCAATTAAATCCAATACCGGGCGTCTCGCATTGATGCTTTCTCCCAGGTCGGGCATTTTCAGCCCAAAACTACTGCTGCTTGGCCAACCCGTCCCCATTTCCTTGATCCCCAGCGGCGATACTTTGTTCAGCCATCGCAAGTATTGAACCGGTAGAGGCTTGTTCAACCCATATTTCTGCTCATAGAACTTGCGAACGGCGGCCCGTTGCTTGGGATCCATGGCGCCTTCGCGGTTGGCAATCGCCGCTTTGATGCCGCCTGGCGAAAAGGCCATCACCAGAAACGTAACAATCGTGATTCCCAGGAGAGTGGGAACGATCAACAACAGGCGCCGGATGATGTAGCTCGTCATGGGGTAGGCCGGCCAAGGTCTATTTATATTTTTGCTGCGCCACCGGTGTGCACCAGGGAAGCGGCATCACCCAATCACCGACAAAATTCAGCCCCGTCGCCGCCGTCTTCACGTTCTGAACACGCTTGTCGACCAGTAGAAGCGATTGACGGATCGTCAGGAATGTATATGGCTGATCCTCATGAAGAATGCGCTCGCACTGATGCCACAGGGGCATACGCTGATCTTCATCCACAGTGCTGCGGGCCGCGCGAATCGCTGCATCGAGTTCCGGATTTGAGTATGACATGAAATTATCAGCATCACCTTGCATCTGGCTCGAATCAAACATTTGATAAATGTCGTCCTCCAGACCGGCCGACCAGCCTAGACTGATAGAATCAAATTCGCGGCTTTTCAGACGCTGCTCGATGATGGTCCAGTCGACAGGGTCCAGTTGAGCATCGACCCCATGACTCGCGTATCCATCCTTGACGAATTGCATGATTCGATCGAGCGTCGGGCTTTTATTGGGGTAGCTCAGCTTAAAAGATAACGGAGTTCCGTTGGCGGAGGTCAGCACTCCATTGCCTTGGCGATCCTCAAATCCCGCCGCCTTTAGAAGTGCCACGGCCTTTGCGGAGTCGTACGTCCAATCGACCAGCGTCTTGTCATCCTGCTTCGAAAGAGGGCTGAATGGCCCGCGCGCCGGCTGGGCATATCCCAATAGAATATTTTTGCAAATTCCAGACCGGTCCGTCAGCATCGTCATCGCCTGACGAACCCGCTTATCCGCAAACACGGTGGGCTTGCCTCCGCGCCGTTGATTCCAAGCAATGTAGCTGTAGCCCGAGATGGGTGAAGTAAATTCAAATCTCTGGCTGCGATCCATCAGATCCGGCCGCTTCAGTGCCAGACGATATTGCTCCGGCTGCAAGGCGATTGCATCGGTTTCTCCGTTTCCATACATCACCAACTCAGTCGATTCATTCTCCACCTGATAGTAAACCAGCCGGTCGTATGAAGTAGGCAATCCCCAATATCTTTCGTTGCGAAACAATTCGATTTTGCCCGTTGTTGGCTTCCATCCATCGGGAGTTTCCATCCGATAAGGCCCGGTTCCGATCAGAAGTCCCAGGCTATTGTTGAAATCTTCCGACGAGTAGACGGAATAGAATTTCTTGGACATCACCCCAAGGCCAGAGGCCAGCTCGAAACTCAGGAAATAAGGTTCTTTGAATTTGAAGGCAACATCGTAATCATCAATTTTTTCCACCGATTTGATTCGCTCCAAAGCCTGGCGATCGCGCGGCGCATCCACCTTGGGATTCATGATCAGGTCGTAGGTGAAGACTACGTCATCGGCACTGAACGGTGACCCATCCGAGAAGGTCACGCCATTTAGCAGTCTGAAACAGATCGGTGAGTCGGGAGGCTAATCCAACTCAGTGCGTAGGTCTTCACGCCGCCTCCATTCTTTTAGCCGTACGTCGATATATCGTTGTCGCTCCGCCGCTTTATCCGCCGGCGGGCAATCCCCTTCCTTGATGATCTCCTGTTCCGTCAGCGGCACTGATTTACGCTGTTGAACGAAGTCATTCCAAGCTTTTGTGTTGTCGGTGATTTTCCAGGAAGTGGCCAGGAGGGGAACCCAATTCAAAGTTTCCGGATCGCGATAGGCCAGCGATTCTATCACACGGGCTTCCAAAACAGCCGCGTAGACGTCTGTGCTCAACAATGGCGTGATCTTTGCCACCTGGACCGGGAAATTTCGCACCAGCCAATCGCCCTCGTCGTATTTTCCAGCTTGGCGCATCTCTCGAAGTGAAGCGAACGGATCGGGGCTCCCAGAGGCATCTGCGGACGAAGGATTGGTTGTCGCCGAAGTGATCGCACCGTGTTCCAAAGCGCTATGAATCGCCACCAATTCGCGAAGTTGATCCTGGCCTTGATGTTGTAGGTCACGCACAACCTGATATTGCCGGTCAAACTGCTTCATCGCCAAGGCCACCATGACGATGACGATCACGATGAGAGAAAAGAGAATCAGGTCCTTAACGCCGAAGCGATTTTCCATGGAGTGAGCACCTCATCGAGACGCTTATTATTATGCTGAAAGACCTCTAGAGTTTCGCGCCGTCGCGCTTAGGGTCCAGGGCGTCACGCAGCCCGTCGCCGACGAAATTCAGCGCCAATAGCGTGACCGCCAGCAGGGTACACGGAAATACCAGCAGCCACCAGCGCGACTGGACCGGGTTGAGCGCCAGGCTCAGACCTTCACTGGCCAGGGAGCCCCAAGTGGGCAGCGGCTTCTGTATACCTATACCCAAAAAGCTCAGCATTGATTCCTGCAAAATCGCCTGGGGGACGGTCAGGGTCGCATAAACCACGATCGGCCCGACCAGATTGGGCAGCAGATGACGGACGAATATGCGCCATTGTGGCACCCCCGCCGCCCGGGCGGCCTCGATGAACGGGAGCGTTCGCAGTGAAAGGACCTGGCCTCGAATGACTCGGGCCATCGTGAGCCAACTGACCAAGCCGATCGAGAGGAAGAGGACGGTCAGGTTTGACGCCATCGAATTCAGCTTCCTGTCCAGAATTGGCTCAAGGGCCATCTTGAAAAGGATGACCATGAGGATGTATGGGAGGGCATAGAGGATGTCGACGATGCGCATCAGGACGGCGTCGAGCCAGCCGCCCCGATATCCGGCGACCAGACCGACGGTGACACCGAGGACGACACTGATCGCCGCGGCGGCAAAGCCGATCATCAGGCTGATGACGCCGCCCGTGAGGCATTGGCCAAGAAGGCTCTGTCCAAGTTTGCTGGTCCCAAAAAGCATCCAAGCCGGGCTGGCCTGGGGGGCTTTGAGAGCATCGGGATGCTGGTTGTCATAGAAGATGTTGGATGTGGACCGTAGCGTCCACGGGAGAGAGAAGATGCAAACCGTTAGCATCAATACCAGTGTCCCGCCGCCAACGACGATGCGGCCCCTGGCCCAGATGGCCGACCGGAATGGCCGGGCCGTCAGCGGCGCGGGGGCTTCGATGTCCAATGCTTGAGACATGGTCAATCTCGCGCGGTCACGTCAATCCTTGGATCGATCACCGCATAGCCGACATCAACCAGGAGATTGAGTGTCAGCAGAACAGCGGCATAGACCAGCGTCGTGCCGAGGATCAGAGTCTGGTCGCGGTTTTTCACGGCGTTCACGAAATGTTGGCCCAGGCCGGGAATGTTGAAGACGGTCTCGACGACGAAGGAGCCGGTCATCGCGTAAGCGGTCGCGGGGCCCAGGTAGGTAAAGACCGGCAAAAACGCGTTGCGAAAGGCGTGCTTCCAGACGACGACGATTCGAGCCAATCCTTTGGCTCGGGCCGTGCGGATAAAGTCGTGGCCGAGCGTGTCCAGCATCGAGACGCGCGTGAGACGGGCAATATAAGCCATCGGCATCAGCGAGAGCGAGATCGCGGGCAGGACAATCTGCGAGGGAGTTCCCCACCCGCCGCTGGGAAGCAGACGAAGCAAATCCGAAAAGATCACCAGGAGCAATCCGGCGGCGACGAAGCCCGGGAGGCTAATCCCCAGCAATGCCACCGCCAATCCGGCGAAATCCAGCAGGCCGCCTCGGCGGAGCGCGGCCATGACGCCGATGGCGCATCCGGCGGTGGCGGCGATCAGGATCGACACAAGCCCCAGGGCAATTGAAACGGGCAGCGAATGTCGGAGGACATCGTTTACGGACCAACCCTCGTAGTTCATGCTCGGGCCTAAATTGCCGTGCTCAAATATCTGTTTGGGGTAGTAGCCGAGAAACGCCTGCCAATTCTGGGCATGAAACTGCTCCTCGAGCGTTTTGCGGGCCTGCTCGTTCATGCCGCGTTCGTTATTTCCAAAGGGCGTTCCCGGCGCAATCCATACGAGAGCGAAGGTGATCAGATAGATGACCGCCAGCGCGATGGGGAGTTGAACGATTCGCCAACCGATGAATCGGAGCATTTAGCGCGTGACCTCAATGGATTTGAACATTTGCATCGCCGAGGGGCTCAACGGGAGCCCCTTGACCGAGTCGCGGAACATGTAGGCATTCACGTAATGATACAGAGGAAGAATGGGCGCTTCGTCGAGCAGAATCCCTTCCGCTTGCGCCAACAGCGCCAAGCGCCGCGCGGGATCAATTTCCTTTTGCGCGGCTTGGCATAGCTTGTCATATTGCGGATTGGCCCATTTCGAATCGTTGTTGTCCGAGTCGGATTTGTACTTGTCGGTAAACGTCGTGGGGTCGTTGTAATCGCCGTACCAACTGGCTCGAGCGATGTCGTACTTCTGGTGATGGAGACGGTCGCCGAATGTCTTATTTTCGACGCCTTCCGAACCGGTATCGATGCCGAGATTATCCAGCCATTGGCGGTGAAGGATCTGTGCCACGTCGCCATGGCCACCTTGAGTGTCATATAGCAGTGATAGATGGGGAAACCCCTTGCCGTCGGGATATCCCGCATCCGCCAGCAGACGGCGGGCTTCGTTCAGGTCATACGCCAAGCCGGGCGGCGCCGGATAACCGGGGAAAACGTTGGGGGGAATGTACGTCGTGGCAATGGGTTGATTCAATCTGCCGACCTGCTCGACGATCGGCTTTTTGTCGACCGCCATGCACAGTGCCCGCCGAACGCGGACATCGGCCAGCGGGTTGGGATTTCCATTGGGAAGCGTTGGCAGACAGTTGAAGGTCCAGAAGTAAGTGCCAAACGCGGTAAAAACGTGCAGATCATCGCGATGATTTCCGGTCAGCATCAGCGAGGCGAGTTGCTGATCGACATCGGCAAGCCAGTCCACATCGCCGCGTTCATACGAGCGAAACGCCGCCAGCGCGTCTTCGGAGCTGATCTGGTCAATGACTTTGCTTTGAACATGGTCGTGGTCCCAATAGTACGGGGAGGCGCGAAGGCGAATACGCCGTTTGAAGCTCCACTCGGCCATGTAGTAGGGCCCATTGGTAACCAGAAAAGGCGGGCGCGTGAATCGCTCGTCGTAGGTGACAATCCCAGTAACCGGATCGCGGTTGGCAAAATCCTTCATCGATTTTTCGTGGAGGGGAACAAACGGCGTGAACGCGCACAGGGCCGGGAAGAAAGGAATCGGATCGGTGAGCGTCACCCGAAGCGTCTGGTCGTCGATCACTTTTTCCTGAACGATCGAAAAATCCGGCGGGGTCGCCGACTGGTTGTTCCGGCGGGCATCGGCATATTTGGTGAACGCATCGGCATATTCCTGAGCGCCGCGAATGTAAAAATGCAGATACGTGTAATCCTGCGGCGTTTCCAGGAATCGCCGCCATGCGAATATAAAGTCTCCGGCTTTTACCCGATCGTTGTTGGACCAGCGGGCGTCGGTTCGTATGTGAAATGTCCAGACAGTATGGGTTTGCGGATCAACCTTCGCCTGGTCGGCGCATCCCAGAATCGGCTGGAGGGTCACGGGGTCCAGCGTATACAACCCTTCCCATAGCGCGTATGCCAGACGGATATCCTGCATCCACGACATGCGGTTGGGATCAAGCGTCTTATTGTCGGCGCGATTGATAAAAGCAAAATCGGCCCGGCCTCCGCGCCCGTCTGTTCCACCCGACCAGAGGACCGCCGCCGCCACAAGGCTGATGAACAACACCAGGATTGCCAGCAACCGAATCATGAGCGCACCGACCCCATTACCGTGCCCGGAGCACCGCCTTGAGTCCGCCGCGATTTATATCAGATTTCCCCTGGTTCGCCCCACTTGGTTCACCCTGCCTGGTTCGGGTTGCCTGGAAGGATTCGGCTACTTTGCCGACGACCTTTTTGCGTGAAATTTGGCGCGGATGAGTTTCCCAAAAGAAGCGAAATTGTTTTGAAGGGCCGGCAACAAGTTGCCGCAAGTATCCAGGATCGTTTGAGGACTGCTCGTGGACGACAAATCCTCCACCTTTGCCGCGGCTTTCTGAATCTCCTGATTGTGACCCAGGGCATCGGAATCGGCCAGGTTCCGGATGGTCCCCCCCTCGTGCTGCAATACTAAAATGAGCTCGCGGTTCTCATTGCTGGCCTTCTGGCTGGCCCATTTTCCGGCAAGCGAAATCAAATCTGATGCTTGCTGCATCGCTTGCAACTGCTGGGCGTCCGTCAAGTTGGTCCAATATCCCTTGTCGAGCAGAAAGAGCGATGCATAAGTGTCCGCATCGGGAAATTCCGGAACCCCCACTTTATATAGTTCCAGCCGTCTTTTCTGTAGTTTCAGATTCGCCTCTATCAGGGCCTGCAACGTGCCTGTGTTCATGCTCAACCGTTCACGAATAATCGGGCTGATCGCCTTGTAAGAGTCTTCCACGATGTTCCCACCCAACGGCGGCTTGTTGTTTGCGATGACGGCGTCTCCAATGCCATCCAACAACGCGCCGGTCTGAGCCTTTGCATTTGCTTTGCCGGCAACCATCTCCCGAAGCTCAATTTCCAGCAAGCTCGCTGCGGCACTGATAGTCGGATAGACGACGCCTGAAGAAGGGTCCTTCAGAAGGAGCATTACTGTCGGATAAAGATTCGAAGTCTTCGACGTTTCAATCACGGCCCCGGTAATCAGGGAAATATTCACGCGGGTCCGAACACTGGCATTGCCCGGGGCCGCCTGAGTCAACTGATTTACAAAAACCTTGTTCAGTTCATCGGTGTAAATCAGTTTATAGCCAGGGGATGTAAGGGCTAGATCCGCTTTATTGACCGACCCGTCGATCAGCGCCTGTCGCGCCGCTGTTTGTCCGTCCGGATTAGTGTCGTCATGAAGCTTGGTCACCTGTCCGGCGATCCAATCGGAAATCTCGGACTGATGCGAGGTGGGGTCTTTATCCGTTTTATAACTTGATGGAATTCCCGAATCGTCGTCGGCGCGTGCAGAATTGGAAATAGCGCAAAAGAGACAAGTTACGATCAAAACACCCGATACCCGCCTAATCATGAGGGTTCTCCGCCTGCGGAACATCGCCAAGAGCCGAACCGTACCCGCCGTAAATTCCTGTGTCAAGAAAAAGCCTTTTTATCCCCGGTATATCCTGATGTTGCCTCTGCTTCCCCATCCTTACAATCGGTACCGGCCGATGCAAAAATCACCCCCGAACATGCCCTCCATTTCCAACACATCATCGTCTTCCAATCTCATTTTTTTGGGATCATTTTATTGACATCCGCCCGTTTGGCCGATAAGTAATTGCAATCATGCGATCGGTCATCCTGCAATCCGCGCGACTTCTTACGGCCCTTAGCGGCCTTAACCAGGCCTTTGCGCGATCGTAGGAACCCGCTCCATCCTTGTTGACTATCGGGCCCTGCGATGCGAATCGCGGGGTTTTTTGTTTTGAGAGTTCACTTATCTGGTCAGGAGTTATCCATGGATACCGTGCGAATCTTCGATACCACGCTGCGCGACGGGGAACAATCCCCCGGCGCCACCCTCAACCACAGCGAAAAGCTCGAGATCGCACGGCTCCTCGAAACCATGGGCGTCGATATCATCGAGGCGGGGTTTCCCATCAGCTCCGGGGGGGACTTCGAGGCCGTCAAGGCAATCGCAGCCGAAATCACCCGCAGCACGGTCTGCGGGCT
>CAZCKE010000106.1:0-10250 GCA_964499005.1 uncultured Tepidisphaeraceae bacterium | reverse complement strand
GGCCACCGCCGGCGAGCCGTCCAGAAACCGACGCTTCGACGTGAGCGGCAACACTTCGAGCGTCCGGCTGCTCGTGTCGTACCAGCGGAGCGTCCGCGGAGGTGCCGATTCCCTTGCCTCTAGCTGCTTTGCTTTGGCTCGCGATGCGAGAGCGAGGCTCGGCGTGCCGACGCCGCAAGCGCGCGTGACCCCAAACAACAGGACCATCTCAGGAGAACGGAACGGTGCACAAGATCAATCACTCCTTGGGCCTGTCATTCGCTGGCGCTCAGGGCGTTCTGCGGGGTAGCGCTGCGCTGGCCCTATTGTTCGCGGTCAGCTGTTCCGCCGAGAGCGGGACGCCAGGCGCACCGGTCGCCGCCGAGCTAACGGCGGAGACTCGCGAACGCCTGGCGTTGAAACGCGTCGATGGTACCTCTGATGGAGGCTTTGACGATTTTTCGGGAGCGCGCGAGCCGAACACAATCGATCTCTTTCCCGCCATCCGCTACGTCGGTCGCCACCGCGGGGATCGGCTCGGCCGGATGACCACCGGAGAGGTGATAGTCGAGACGAGCCAGTGGGCGCAGCGGGGCACGCCGCGCTGGGGGGACTACAGCGCCATGACCGTTGATCCCGTAGACGGCTGCACTTTTTGGTATACGAACCAGTACATCGATTCTCCCGCGCCGAGCGCGTTCGGGTTTGGCCACTGGGGGACGCGGCTCGTATCCTTTCGCTTTCCAGGGTGCCGTGACCCCTGGTCTCGGGGTGACGACACCTTCGACGAGCGGGAACCCCTCCCCGGCGTGAACGTTCCGGGGCTCGACTACACTGGCGAAATTCCACCGGACCCGAACGGGGCAGTGGGGCGCGATTACTTCGTCCAGGCGGTGAACGCGCCTGGTGGCGCAGTGTTCGCTGTGTTCGACAAAAAGACAGGCGCGGAGCTCGACGGCCCTGCTCCGTTCCATTCCGCCGGACCCGTGTCGGCGAACTGCCAGGACGGCTTCGGCGATCCCATCGTCCTCTGGGACCCGATCGCGGAACGCTGGGTGCTCAGCGAAGCTTCCGATGCCGGAACGCTGTGCGTTCTGGTGTCGACGGGTCCCGATCCCCGCTCCCGACCTTGGTACACCTATGAATTCCAAACGCCGGAGTTCGCCGATTTTGAGAAGGTGGCCGTCTACGCGACGGAAGACGGCACGAGCGCTTACATCGCGACGACCAACGAGTCGAGTCCGGCCGCTTATGCGTTCGAGCGCGACAAGATGTTACGAGGCGCGCCGGCGCGCTTCCAGCGCTTCGCGGCGACACCGCTGGCCGGCCTCACATTCCAGTCGCTTACGCCAGTGGATGTCGACGGCGAGCGACCGTTCCCCGCGGGGTCCCCGGCGCTGTTCATGCGCCAGAACGACGACGAGCTCAATAGCCCCGCGACCGCAGACCCAAACGCCGACTTCCTCGAAGTCTACTCGCTTGCAGTGAACTTCGCGGATCCATCGCAGTCTCGGTTCTCGGGTCCCCAGGAGATTCCCGTTGCGGATTTCAATTCGGTCATCTGCGCTACGGAGGGAAGCTGCGTTCGCCAGCCGGGCGCGGCGACGCGGCTCGATCCGATCAGCGAAGTCATCATGTGGCGGCTCCCGTACCGGAACTTCGGAACTTACGGCAGCATCGTCGGCAACTTCGTGACCAATGTCGAAACATCGGGCGTCGCTGGCATTCGATGGTTTGAGCTGCGTTCGCGACGCAAGGATGCATGGACGCTGTATCAAGAGGGGACCCTCTCCCCAGATACGGCCAATCGTTGGCTCGGCTCGATCGCCATGGATCGCGACGGGGACATCGCCATGGGCTACTCTGCGAGCTCGTCGGACAGCCCTCTGCGAGATCCCTATGAGCCCAACAACGACCCTGCGCGAGCGACCCCCGTATTGTGCGGGTTCGTAAGCGACGGCGCGGCCATCGATCCCGTCGGCGACGTGGACTACTACCGCCTGGGCGCGCCTGCCGGTTCGACGGTTGCTGCCGAGACGATCGCCCAGAAGGACTCATCTCGCCTGGATACCGTGCTTGTGATCTATGACTCGAGCGGAAAGCAAGTTGCATTCAACGACGATGGCACTCCGCCCGGAGAGCCGCTCACCCAGGATTCGTACGTCCAATTTCAAATGCCAGCCGATGGGATCGTAGTGGTGCTGGCGAGGTCCTTTAATGCCGGAAGCCTCTCTGCCAGTGGGCCGTACACACTGTCGCTTCAGTGCAAACAGTAGCCCGGGACTCGCGCGGACGATGTGCTTTAAGCCGCGTGTCCCCGCATACAGAACTGCCGAGAGGGCGAGGCGGGTTCTCGTCCACGAGCTGGGCTGTAACCGCTGCGTGAGTCGGCGTACTGGCGGGCGCGCCGAGGGCCGGGCATGTTGCGCAGGATGTTTGCCTGCGGCGCTGGCGTGGTCGTCGGAGCCGTAGAACAACCAGGCCGTCCTTCCGACGGCGACCGATCTCAGCTCACGCTCCGCAAAGTTGTTCTCCATGCGAGGCCTGCCGTCGTCGAGAAAGCGTCGGAGCGCGAGTTCGCGGCGAACGGATGCTCCTCCCTAAGACGAGAGAGATGGCTCCCAAATTGTCGATGGCGTTGCGGTTCGCCGGTCGACCGCCGCGCGGGAATCTCCCCACAACGGTGTCCGGATTGTTTCGTCCACGATGGACCCGAGCACGCGTGGCTGTGGCGAACCGACCCAAGGATGACAGCTTTCACCAGCGTCCCGCTTCGCAAGTGGACGAAAAAGCGCCGACCTCAATGACGTGTCCGAGCGCGCGCGAGGCTCACGTCGCGCGCGCCAGAAGACGGCAACGCGAATCATCACCGGCCCAAGTCCCGGTCGTCGGTGGCCTTGCGCGGGCCCTGCGGCTCACCATGGCTCCAATCTTGCTCGGGCGGCCTCGTTGTTCTCCGAGGCGGATGGGGCCCGAGGGTAGGGGGAGGCACACATGAAGGGGATGCGGGTAGGGCAGTGGCCCACGGGTGAGGCACGGGTCCGCGTTCGACGCGGAGCCCGTGGGACGTCTTGCGATTCGCTTCGAAACGCGATTGCCGCCCGCGGTCGGCCGCGCGGATAGGAGGGCGAGCAGCCATGAATGCGACCTTGCGGGTTCTCATTGTCGATGACTGCGAGGACGATGCTCGCCTGATCTCCTGGGAGCTCCGGCGCGCGGGCTTTTCGCTGTCCACGCGTCGTGTCGAGGACGCGGCGACGATGCGCGTCGCGCTCGAGTCGGTCCAATGGGACGCCGTGCTTTGCGATTCCTCCATGCCGACGCTGGACGCGAATCGCGCCCTCGCGCTCCTCGCGGAACGACACCTCGACATTCCGCTCATCCTCGTGTCGGGCGGCCCCGGCCCCTCTCCGGCGTCACTCGACGCCCTCGCGCGCGGCGCACGACACTTCGTCTCCAAGGACGAGCTCTGGCGCCTCCCGCCTCTCCTTGCTTCGGAGATTGGAGTCGCCCACGCCGGCAAGCCCCCGCCGGACCTGGGGCCGGCAAGAGCGCTCTCGAGCGCCGAACGGGTGGCGCTTCTTCAGGAGCGCCTTCTCGATCAACAGCATTGGGTGGCGCTCGGCCGCATGACCGCCAGTGTCGTGCACGATCTCAATAACATTCTGTCGGTCGTGCGAACCTGCACGTGGCCCATCAAGAACGCCGTCGACGCGGGCACCTCGGTGTACGGATGCGCCGAGGAGATCGAGCAGGCGGTGCAGCGCGCCTCCGTGCTGACGCACAAGCTGCTCGAGCTCGTGCAAGGGCGCCGGACGAAGTCGCAGACCATCCATCTTGGCTGGGTCCTCGAGGACCTCTCGAAGATGCTCCATCGCATGGTGGGACCGGACATCGAGCTCGTCGTCACGTCGCCGCCGTCGCTCCCGTCCGTCCGTGCCGACGGGGGGGAGCTCGAGCAGGTCATCGTGAACCTGGTCACGAACGCACGCGAGGCCATGCCCCACGGAGGGCAGTTGAGCATCGCCGTATCCGAAGTGACCGACGGCGTGAATGCCACTTCTCCGTGCGCTCTCCTCGCGGTGAGTGACACGGGCACCGGAATCGACCCGGCCATCAAGGAGCGCATCTTCGAGCCTCTCTTCACGACGAAGGCCGCGCACGGCGGAACGGGCATTGGCCTCTCCACCGTCGCGGAGATTGTCCGCCGGTGGGGGGGAACGATTCGCGTCGACAGCGAGGTCGGCAAGGGGACGACCTTCGGCGTGTACCTGCCGTCGGCGGAAGCGAGCGACGCTGCGGGACAGCCTTTCTGACTGTTACGCGTGGCGGGCGCTCTGATCGCTGTACTTTCGGCGCTTTGCCCGGCCCCCCTGGTATGCTGAACGCCCGTGAAGCGCGCCCGCCGACCAGGAAAGGGTGAACACAGGCAGGCATCGCATCGTCTCGATCTGGCCGGCCCGACGGAAGCCCATGATCTTACCCACGCGCGCTAGATGGACAGGATGGGTGTGAGGCCGCAGCCGTGACGCTGAACCGCGTTCATGGCGCCGCGTCGCCGGAGGCGGGCGTGATCTCCCCAACGGGGAAACCGGACGCTGCGTGCGTTCTCGCTTGGCCCACACCCGACGAAATCACCGACCCCGACCAGCGGCGCCTCGTCGGCGAGCTTTTCGGGCGGGGTAAGGTCAAGCGACAGTCTCTCGCGTCTGCTCAGGAGCTCGCCACGTATGCCGAGCTCCGTACCGTGATGGGTTCCGGTGAAGCCTCGTGCATCGCGCTCGCCGAGGCGCATGGGGTTTTACTCGCGTCCGACGAACGAAAGGTGTTCCTGCGGGAGGTATGTCGTTGGTCTGAACCAGTACGTCGTTGGTCTGAACGAGCACGTGGTTGATCTGAACCAGCACGTCGTTGATCTGGCCGACGCACTGGTTCATCTGGACGACGTGGTGGTTGGTCTCAATCCGTACGCGGTGGGTCTGGCCGATACGCGCTGGTTTCAAGGACCGTGAGCCTTGACCGGATGCCTGGGTTCTCCCTACCCGCGCAGCCGCTCGGCCAAGAACGCTCCGATCGCATCCAGGGACTCCGCGGCCGCCGCGAGAGCGCCGACGCCGTTCTGAAAGACGTGCTGCATCCCCTCCCACACGTCGAGACGGGCATCGACGCCAGCGGCCACGGCGCGCTCGACGGCTCGCCGCGAGTCGTCGAGGAGCATCTCGTCGCCCCCGACGTGCACGCGGATGGGCGGAAGCCCCGAGAAGTCTCCGAAGATTGGCGAAGCCGCCGGGTCCGATGGGCTCTTGCCGCCCAGGTACGCCCGTATCAGCGCGGTCGCCTGCGCGCGCGTGAAGTAGAGGTCCGCCAGGGCCCGAGTGCTCCAGCTCTCGCCGGCGAGCGTCAGATCGGTCACCGGCGAAAGGAGGACGCCGCCGACCGGAGCCGGGCCGGAGACCGCCCCGCCCCGGGTGAGCGAGAGCAGCACGAGCGCGAGCGCGCCGCCCGCGGAGTCGCCGACGAGCGCGACGCGCCTCGCACCGCTCTCGACGAGCCCGCGATAGGCCGCCTGGGCGTCGACGACCGCGGCAGGGAACGGATGCTCGGGCGCTAAGCGGTAGTCGGGCACGAACGCCGCGGCGCCCGCCCGGGTCGCGACCTGCCCGACGAAGTTGCGGTACGCGCGCGCCGAGCCCCAATTGAACCACCCGCCGTGCAGGTAGAGGAGCACCTGCCCGTCGCGGGCGGCGGCGGGCCGGACCCACCCGCCCGGGATTCCGCCCACTGCCCCGGGCTCGTACGTCACGCCCTGGGCGCCCGCGACGCGCTCCATGATCGCGTCGAACGGTTGCCGCGCGTCCGTTCCCTGGAGCTCGCCCCGGTGGGGTTCGAGCACGGGCCGCATCGCGGCGACCGCGGCAGCATCCTGCGCCGCCACCGCGTGGACGAAGGTCGCAGCCGGGGCGTTCGAGAGTTCCTCACGACGATCGTTGGCATTCATCGCATCCTCCATGGCTATTCCGTGCGGACGCTGGACAACCTAGGCCTCGGCGATCCGTCGAGTAAGGCGTGCCCCTGCACGGCTGCGTTGCCTCGGCGTCCACAATCGCGGGACACTCGGGCGCGTGGATGCCTTCGGGGAGATCGCCGTCTTCGTGCGCGTCGTCGAGCGCCGGAGCTTCACGACCGCCGCGCGGTCGCTGGGCCTCACCGCCTCGGGCGTCAGTCGCGTCGTGTCGCGCCTCGAGGCGCGGCTGGGCGTACGCCTGATCGGGCGCACGACGCGCAGCCTCGGCCTCACCGCCGACGGCGCCGAGTACTACGAGCGCTGTGCGCGCATTCTTCGCGACATCGACGAGGCCGACGCGGCGATCGCCCGGTCGCCCCGTGGCTCACCGCGGGGACGGCTGCGGGTCGACGCCCCCGCGGCGCTCGGCCGGCTGGTCATCGCGCCGGCGGTTCCGCGCTTCCTCGACGCGTACCCCGACGTGTCGCTGACCCTGAGCCTGCGCGATCACCTCATCGACCCCATCGCGGACGGGATCGACGTGCTCGTCCGGATGGCGGAGCTTCGGGAAAGCGACCTACGTCACAAGAAGCTCGGCGCGATGGCGACCGTCGTCGTGGCGTCGCCGGCGTACCTGGCGCGTCACGGGCGTCCCGCGAGCCCCTCCGACCTCCGCAAGCACGCGACGTTGGGCTTCGCCGCGGGCGGCCAGCCGATCGTCTGGCGCTTCGGCGGCGGGGATCCGGGCTCCCGGTTCGTCCCGAACGGACGCCTCCAGACCAACAGCATCGACGCGCTCCGCCTTGCTGCGCTCGCCGGTCAAGGCGTTGCGAGCCTCCTCGAGCCGCACGTCCGTGACGACATCGCTCGCGGCGCGCTCGAGGTCGTCCTCGGCGACCACCCGCAGGCCCCGATCCCGATCCACGCCCTCTACTCGAAGCAGGGCGCGACCCTCCCGAAGGTGCGCGCGTTCCTCGAGTTCCTCGAAGAGTGCGTGCGGAAGAGTGCGTCTCCTTCCACGGCCGCGGGGCGGGGCGCACGCTGACAGGAGATCTTCAGCGCGCCAGCGCCGCGTATGGCGTGTCCCACGCGGGGAGCGGGCGTAACCATGTACGCGGGTGCTGGCTTCCAGGCGCCGTCGTTGCAGCCAAGAATACCGAGCCTTCTTTTGACGCGCCCGCCTCGAACGCGGTCCGGTCGGTGATTACGGCGTCCGGGAACACCAGGGATGTGAGCCGCCAAAGTTGACGTCGGACGAGGCTCTCAGGAGCCTCGGTCACGTTCGTCGTATGGACGGTCGGTGCGAGCTTACGGACCAGCCCCTCCTTCAAGTCACGGCTCACCCGGGATGCGAGCTGCGGAGTCGAGAGGAAGATGCCACGCTGCGAGCGAGTTCACGTAGTCCCGCCAGGGGCTCTCAGAAAAGGGGAGAAGTAGGGCAGACCGTCACGAACCGCGCCGCAACGCAGCGCGGAACGGGACGAACCGCCGCATCACCCAAGCAAAACGGCATTCGGTGACGATCACACGTCGTCGCGCGTCTCTTATGTTTGGCTGCATCGGTACACCTTCGTCACGCAAGGGGACTAGAGCGCCAGGGCACCGCACCGCGTGGACCGCGTGCGGACGCAAGAAGGAGATCACCGATGCGCATTCGAACCACTCTGCCGCTGCTGTCTTTTTGCCTCGTCGGGGCCTGCAGCTCGAACGCCGGGACCGGCGAAGAAATCACGGGCACCTCGGCGCAGGCGATCACGGCGGACGGGGAGGGCCAGGGAGACCAGGGCGAGAACGGACTCCGCCGCCACCAGCACGTGCTGCTGATCTCGGTCGATGGCATGCACCAGAGTGACCTCGACTGGTACCTCGCCAACCACCCCCACTCGACGCTTGCCAAGTTGGTTCACTCCGGCAGCGAGTACACCAATGCGGCGGCCTCCAACCCGTCGGACTCCGACCCGGGTGGCACCGCGCTGATGACCGGCGGTAACCCCAAATCGACCGGCGTCTTCTACGACGTCGAGTACAGCCACAAGGTCGACGAGGCGGGCGCTGCCTGCACCCCGGGCCAGCCGGCCACCGGTGGTGACGTCATCTATGACTCGCCGGATGACGCGCTGGCGAGTGTCCCCGACTTCGTCAACCCCGCGAACGGCACCTTCCCGTCGTTCGACGAGAACGGTTCGATCTTCGCCAACGGCGTCGACACCAACCCGGCCGCGATCATGGACCTGAAGTTCGACCCGGCGACGTCCCTCAACCCGGGCACGTTCCCGGTAGACCCGAAGACCTGCAAGCCGATCACCCCGTGGGACTACCTCGGCGACAACACGATCTTCCAGGTCATCCACAACGCCGGCCTGCGCACCGCTTGGTCTGACAAGCACGAGGTCTACGCGTCGTTCAATGGTCCGGGCTCGAACGGCCAGAGCATCGACGACCTCTTCGCGCCGGAGATCGACTCGCAGGCTGTCATGCCGAACGGTGTCCCTTACCCGCAGGACGACGACTGGGCGCACATCGACGCCGCCGCCAAGCAGTACGACGGCTACAAGGTCCAGGCCATCCTGAATGAGATCGACGGTCTCGACCACTCGGGCAAGACCCACGTCGGCACCCCGGCGATCTTCGGCATGAACTTCCAGACCGTCTCGGTCGCGGAGAAGATCCGCTCGACTCCCACGACGTTGATCGGTCCGGACGCGGACGGGAATTTCACCACCAGCGCTCCGGAGGCAGGTGGTTACCAGTGGGTCAACGGTCAGCTCGTTCCCGGCCCCGTCCTCTCGAGCGCGCTCGACTACGTCGACGCTCAACTTGGCCGCATGGTTTCTGCGATCCACACGGACGGCCTCGCGGACTCGACGTCAATCATCGTCACGGCAAAGCACGGCCAGTCGCCGCAGGATCCGAACGAACTCATCACCGTCAAGGACGGCCCGATCGTCAGCGCGATCAACGCCGCCTGGGCACAGACGCACCCTACCAACACGAGCCTGATCGTTGCCGGAACCAACGACGACCTGTGGCAGTCCTACCTGTCGGACAACTCGCAGGCCGCTTGCGACTTCGTCAAGAGCTACCTGTGGAACCACACGGCTGCGGGCTTCGACGTCAACAAGAACCCCGTCACCGTCCAGCACTCGGGCCTCGCTCACATCTGGGCTGGCGCGGAGGCCGCACACTTCTTCGGCGTCTCGGTCGACAACGGTCACTACCCGGACGTCTTCGGCAAGGTCCAGGTGGGCATCGTCTACGCGAAGCCGACCAAGCTCGCCGAGCACGGTGGCATGAACACCGGCGACACACACGTCCTGATGGTTGTCAGCGGCGCGGGCATCCCGGTTCGGGTCGAGTCCGCCCACGTCGAGACCACCCAGGTCGCGCCGACGATCCTCGCCCTCCTGGGGCTCAACCCGAACGCGCTGACGGCCGTCCAGGTTGAGGGCACGCAGGTCCTTCCGGGCCTCGGTGGACGGTAGGCTGGACGCTGACCCTGCGCCGGATGCGCGCCGGCTAGTTCACTTTTGGCACCAAACGGGAGGCCGGGGCGAAATCGCTTCGGCCTCCTCTGTCTAACTTAACAGCGGAAACGAGACCGCACAGAAGAGGAAACTGAATCGCCTCGTTTGGCGTCCCCCAAGTTAGGCCCGCGCGCCGATCTCGGGGCTGCTAGCCCCGCCCGGCGATTGCTCGGGCCCGGCGCCCAGGGTACTACGTCGCCCCAGCGAGACGCCATGCCAGGGTACCCGAAGGCGCCAGGGGATCCGTTTCGCCTGATCGTCGATACGATGCCCGGCTGGGCGTGGTCCAGCTTTCCGGACGGGTCGACCGAATTCCTCAACCATTCTTGGGTCGACTACACCGGTCTGCCGATGGCGGAAGGGCTCGGGTGGCGATGGACCGAGAGGATTCATCCGCAAGACATCGAGCGGCTGCTCGAGAGTTGGCAGCGGGTCATGGCGTCGGAGCTTCCTGGCGAGGAGCAGGCACGCCTGCGCCGCGCGGACGGAGAGTATCGATGGTTCTTGTTTCGAGCAGTCCCGCTGCGTAACGAAAATGGAGAGATCGTCCGATGGTACGGGACGAATACCGATATCGAAGACCTGAAGCGCGCCGAAGCCCAGCTGCAGGCCTCGGAAGCCAACCTGCGAACCGAGCAGGCAGAGCTCCGGAATATCGTGGATCTCATCGACCAGATCCTCAACGTGCTCGATTCCCCGGGTTTTCCGCTTTCGTCAAATTCCGTGGGCCTCGACTACCGGGG
>CAZCKE010000105.1:0-10261 GCA_964499005.1 uncultured Tepidisphaeraceae bacterium | reverse complement strand
CCTCGGCGTTGCCGCCGTACGAGAGCGTGAGCGCGACGAGCTCCTCGTCCGTCGCATCCCCGCGCCAGGCGTAGTCCACGGCCAATTGCCCCCGCCGGGCCGGATCGAAAATCCCCAGAAAGCCGTGAAGATCATGGAAGCGTTCAGCGGCCCGCCGCAACCGGAACTCCCCAGCCTGCTCAAGGCGCTGGGCCGGGCCTACCGGGCGGCGGGCAACGGAGATCGCGCGGACGAATATGCCAAGCGCGCGGCCGGCCTGAGCGCGCAGTTCAGGCCATCCGTCGTCGCGGCGGGAAATCCCACCGATCAGATCGCCCCTGCCGCAAGAGATTAACAGCGCACCGCTCCGGAGAATGATTTGGTAAGATAAGAGTGGACATTGAACCTGCTCCATGCGCGAAATCACTCAGATCGTTGAAGCATTCGAATCGCTCTGTGCCGCAGGCAAGGCGTGCGCGCTGGCCACAGTGATCGGCGTGGAGGGATCGTCCTACCGGCGGCCCGGCGCGCGGATGCTGATCGCCCAAGACGGGCGATGCTGGGGCGGAATCAGCGGCGGATGCCTTGAGCAGGACGTGGCACGCCGCGGGCGGATGCTGATCGCCGAGCCGGGCGAACCGATCATTCAATGCTATGAAACCGTCGACGACGATGAGGAGAATGCGCTGATTTCCCAGCCGGGCCCGTCGCTGGGATGCGGGGGGAAAATCGAAATTCTCATCGAGCGGTTGTGCGCCCAGCGATCGGGACCGATGAAGGCGCTGGCGGGCTGTCTGCGCGATCGGCGGGCGGCGCGGCTGGTGACGGTGATTGGGCTGGACCCGTCGAAGTTTCGCCCGGGAGAATGTCTGATCCGATTTGAAGATGATGGCGAGTGGCACGGGCCGCTGAAAGATGCGTTTGGCCCTGATCTGCCGACGCCATGCCGGCGCGCGTTTACGACAGCGCAGGGAAGAATCGACGTTCTGGTCGAGGACGTTCGTCCCCCTCAGGCACTGGTGGTCTTCGGCGATGGACACGACGTGGCGCCGATGGTCGAGTTGGCCAAGGGGCTGGCATGGCATGTCACCGTCGTCGGTGTTCGCTCCGAAGCAGGATTGAGATCGCGCTTTGCGGCGGCGGATCGTCTTGTTTCGGCGACTTCGGAAAATCCGGCATCAGACCTGATCGTTGAACCCAACGCGGCCGCGTTGGTCATGGGACATCATCTGCGGCGCGACGCGGCGGTGCTGGCGAACTTGCTGCGGAAACCTCCCGCCTATGTTGGGGTTCTGGGACCACGGCGGCGCACGGCGCGGCTGCTGGCGGCGGCCGGTGCATCGGCCAACTCGCCTCATCTATTCGCGCCGGTCGGACTGGATATCGGAGCCGAGTCGCCCGAGCAGATCGCGCTGTCGGTGCTGGCGGAGATTCAAGCCGTATTCGCGGACCGCGGCGGTGGTTTTCTGCGAAACCGCGCCGGCCCTATTCATCGAGCCGCCGCAATGAACTCGACATGCCCGCGTTGAATTCAGGAAAAATCGGCGCGATCGTCCTGGCCGCCGGTCCCTCGTCACGTCTGGGGCAACCCAAACAATTGCTGAAGATTGAAGGCGAGTCGCTGATTCGCCGGGCTGCGCGGGCGGCGTGCGAAGGGGGATGCGATCCGGTCGTCGTCGTCACGGGGGCGGTCGCCGGGCAAACCATTTCCGAATTAACGGGGCTGCCGATTCGTGAAGCGTTCAATTCAGAGTGGTCAAAGGGAATGGGCTCGAGCATTCGGTGCGGATTGTCGGCGCTTCTGGAAGCGGCCGGGGATATCGCCGCGGTGATGATCCTCGTTTGTGATCAGCCGCATTTGGATGCGCGGGTCATTCGAAGGCTGATCTCGGCATGGCAAACATCGGATCAAGCGATGACAGCCTCGGAATACGCGGGCACAATGGGGCCGCCATGTTGTTTTGCGAAATCGAAATTTCTGGAATTGATGAAGATCGAGAACGCGGATGGAGCGAAAAAGGTTTTGATGGCGGATGAGGCCAATGTGGAGCGCGTTTCATGGCCGGCGGGGATGGTCGATATTGATACGCCCGAGGACCTCGATCCGCATCGGTGACGCTTTACAACACCACTCCGCGCCACGGCTGCCATTACTCCATTACCGATATAATTGGGATATAATTGGGACGATCCCAATTTAATCCGGGACTTTGGGGACCAGACGTCGGGAAAGGTTTTGGCCGTCCGCTTCTCGCCCGACGCGAGCCGTGTGCTGGCCGCCCGGGACGACAAGTCCGTGAGCGCTTATGACACGTCAACCGGCAAAGGCTTATTGACCCTGCTGGCATAAATCGGCGGTGAATACCGTCGCGGTTTCCTCGGATAGCAAATACATCGTTTCAGGCTGTGACGATGGAACGATTTATATCTGGGACTATGACACGGGATCGCAACTGTCGCCCAGGGGTTTTTGAGATTTCGTATTAGGGCCTGTCTGATGAATCAGCGAATGCGATGCTCGCGTCTTTCGATCGCCTGCGGCGTTGCTCCTCCTCGCCGTATTTGCTTCGAATACGGCTCGTCGTCGCTCCTTGCATGCGATCGAAATCCACTTCGCCTCGCACCCGGTGATTCATCAGACAAGCCCTAGAACAAAAATCGTGAGGAGTGAAAATCAGGTCGCGCGAAGAGGCCCATCAGCTGGGTTGAGTCGCGGCGCCGGCGCAGCTGTCTTTCCCGCATCCGTCTTTGCTATTGCAATCGTTTTTGGTGGTGGGCGCTGCAAGGCGCGCGGCGGGAGTGCCGGCTTTGATCAGAGAGGTCGATTTTCGCGAAAGCGGAGAATGTGGATTGCCGGCACAGGCCAGGGAACCTTCCAGCATTCCGGCGAGGGCGGCCATCGCGAGGATCATTGGGGTGGATTTCATATTGCGTGGTTTCTTTTGAAACGAAAAACTCAGTTGGTATTCACATCCCAGCGGGGTTTGGCAAACCAATCGCGCATGGTTTGTTCGGCAGGTTTGCCCTGGGGGCTGTAGCCTTTGCCGGTCTGGTCGCCGCCGGGGCGCATTTCCCAGACGGCGAAGCCGCCCAGATGGGGATTGCCCCACCAGCTTTTGAAGAATCCCTCGTATAGCCGCTGCTGGAGGTCGTTGTCGGCATCGAGCTGGGTTTGGGTATAGTCCCAGGGATCTTTGGCGGCATTGGAGAGGCTGCACCAGCCGGCTTCGAGGAGCACGACCGGCTTATGGACTTCGTCTAGGAATTTGAACATGTCGCGCTGAATGTCACGCCAGTTATACATGACCGTGTCCATGGGAACGTTGGCATCCATTCCAAGGGTCCAGTAGC
The DNA here is from genome assembly GCA_964499005.1 of uncultured Tepidisphaeraceae bacterium. Taxonomy (GTDB): domain Bacteria; phylum Planctomycetota; class Phycisphaerae; order Tepidisphaerales; family Tepidisphaeraceae; genus CAZCKE01. The sequence continues at coordinate 6,931 of CAZCKE010000105.1, read as the reverse complement.
TGTTCATGCCGACAAAGTCGAGGTACTTCCAGAACGGAACTTTGCGAAACCGATCCCAATTGGAGGAGTAGGTAAGCTGGCCTTTGTAGATGGCGCGGACGGCTTTAATAGTTTCGATCCATTCGTCGGCGTGCGATTCGGAACTGACCAATTCGGAGCCGACGACAAGAACGTCGACGCCGGTCTCCTGGGCGATCTGTGCGTAATACGTGATGAGAGAGCGGTAGTTTTCGAACCATTCGTGCCAGGCTTCGGTGGGCTTGTTTTCCTTGCCGCCGGGGAATTGGGCGTGGGGATCCAGAGTACCGCGCCAGTGCGGATCATCGGCATCGTCGAGTAGAACGATCGGCATCAGGATGACATGAAGATGCTTGGCTTTGGCGTAGCGGATGATCTCCGTGAGCTGGATGTTGGTCATGGTTTTGCGCACGTCCATGTAGATGAACGTGCTGAGGGAATTTTCCTGGCGAGCATCCACGACGAGGGAAACGGTGTCGGCGCCATCATTGGCGGCATCGTCGATGGTTTTTTCGTAGTCCTTGACCCAATCGACACGCTGGAGCTGGATGGCGATGCCGCAATAGGCTTTGAGGCCCTTGATGCTGGCCAGGCCGGTGATGGGTTCTTCCGCGACGGCCATTGTTCCCGCGGAATGAGAAGGCCAACTTGCGCAAATGAGAACGACCGCGTAAAGCAGTCCCGCGGCAATCAGAATTCTGCGACCTTTCATGCGATGAACCGTTTTGACCAGCAGCTATTTTGACGGGGACACTATAGGGTATCACGAGCGGTTGGCAACGCCTGACGGTTGTCCCCATCAACGCAATTAGGCGGGATGCGGGCATTGCGAAGAATCTGCCGATAACAAGAATCTGCCTCGCTCATGAACAAGCAGAAGATCATTAAAATACTCAAGTTCAGTGCCCGATGGGGGATCGCCATTGTGGGGGTCTGGTACGTCCTAAGCCGGATGTCGTGGCACGACCAGATCCTGGGGATGCTGCCGGGGCAGAAGTCGATGCAAGTCCTGCGGCTGGCGGCGGTGACCAACGAAGCGAGCCTGCAATATCCGGTAATCGATCCCATCAGCGGGGGAACAATTGTTTTGCCCCGCGCTGATACGGCCAACGCGCCAGACAAAGATAAGTTGCGGGTGATGGAGGGGGATAAGCCGCAATATGTCGTGGGGGTGGATCTATCGGCGGATTTGAAGACAGCGAATCGGCTGCTGCTGGCGGATGAACCTAAAGGGCCGCTGGCGCATTGGGCGCCGGTGAGCGCGGTTACCGGATATCGAGTGACCATTCCGCATCCGCGCGTGCAGATCGGCGTGGTCCGCATGGTGCAGGGGGCGGATTTGCGCTTTTTCCTGGCGGCGCTGCTGGTGATGCCCATCACGATTTTGATCACAAGCGTGCGCTGGCATGAATTGCTCAAGGCGTTGGAGATTCGGTTGACGCTGGGCCGGACGTTCGTGCTGAACATGGTCGGGATTTTTTACAACAGCTTCATGCCGGGTTCGACCGGCGGCGACCTGCTCAAGGCGTATTACGTCGCCAAGCAGACGCACCACCGAACGCGCGCGGTGATGAGCGTACTGGTGGATCGGGCAATCGGTCTGCTGGCGCTGATTATCCTGGGCGGGACGATGGCCTCGTTTCAGTGGCACAACGAGCAGTGCCGGCAGGTGGCGATCGGTTCGGCGGTCATCATAGTCTGCGCGATCTTGGGGGCGCTGCTGTTTTATGTGCCGGGGCTGAGGAAGGCGTCGGGCCTGGATTGGATCATCAACAAACTGCCGATGCAGAAGCAGGTTAATAAAGCGATCGAGACCATGCACATTTACGGCAATCGCTTTAGGCTGGTGGCCGGCGCGCTGGCGATCAGCTTTCCGGTTCACGTGATTGTGATTCTCGCGGCGTATCTGTGCGGCTTGGCGTTTTCGCTGCCGGTGGGAGCGTTTTACTATTGGATGGCCGTGCCGGTGATCGTGCTGGCGGGATCGATCCCGATCAGCCCGCAAGGGGCGGGGGTGATGGAATATTTTGCGATCATGCTGCTCGAGCCGCAGGGGGCAACCGTCGGGCAGGCGTTTGCGCTGACGATGTCAATCCGGTTGACGCAGATTTTCTGGAACCTGACCGGAGGCGTGTTTGTATTGCGCGGCGGATATCACGCGCCGACCCAGAGCGAGCAGAAAGAAGTGGAAGACGAAGACGAGGATAAGGACAAAAACAAGGATGAGGGGATGGCTGCTTGAGGGAACGCTATAATCGGGGGCCATGGCGCTGGTTTTGGATTCCTGTATTTGTCTGCGTAAGCTGGAGTACAGCGAGACTTCGCAAATCTTGATGCTGCTGAGCCGGAATCGGGGGATCGTGAAAGTGCTGGCCAAAGGGGCGCACCGACGCACCAAAGCGGGGGCCGGCAAGTTTGATGGAGGCGTTGATCTTTTGGATCGTGGGGAAGCGGTATTTACGGATGATACAAGCCGGGAATTGGCAACACTGACGGAGTGGAAGCTGGTCGAGGGGCATCTCAAGCTGCGGCGGGATCTGCGCGCGATGTATCTGGGGCTATACGCGGCCGAGTGGATATCACTGTTTTTTGAAGAACATGATCCGCATCCGCGGGTTTTTGACGCCACTGATGCATTGCTGGGGGAATTGGAGACGCCGGGACGGGAAGAGTGCTTTTTAGCCTGGGAATTAGGATTGTTAAGAGAAGCGGGATTTTTGCCGCAATTGGATGTCTGTATCGAATGCGGTTCTGAGGCCGCGGAGCGGGATGGGGTTTATTTTTCACCGGCGCGGGGTGGGATTGTCTGCCGAGCATGCTCGGGGTCGGTGCCGGACCGCATTTCCCAGGATATCAGGCTGGTTCGGCTCTTACGAAGCATGAATGCGACCGGGTGCGAGGGTAGCCGGCGGTTGCCGCGCCTCAGCCGGTATCAGACGGACCCTCTGAACCAATTGCTGGCCATGCAAGTGGAGCATTTGCTGGGTCGGCGCCTGAGAATGAGCGGGTATGTGCTGGGAACGTGGGGGGCGGAAAAGGGGTTGGGGAGACCCGTAGCCGCTGGGGCTGGGCCAAGCGTATAATGCTGTGTGTAAAGGAGGCCTTGGGGCGGTAGGGCGAAGCCTGCCACGCGCGAGGCGTTTTTCCACTCAATCCTATCCCGGCCACTCCGCCGAGGTGAACCCATATGCCATTACGACGGATTGTGATCGGGCTGGCTGCGACAATTCTTATCTGCGCATGCCTGGCTCAGGGGGCAAAGCTGGTTTTGAAAGACGGCAGCGTGTTGGAGGGGACCGTCATCCCCCAGGGGGACAATTATTGGATCAGGATGCGCGACGGAAGCACCCGGATGGTCGCGGGCGGCGACGTCGCGTCGGCGGATTTGAATGCCGACAGCTCCGGCCCTTCAGACAACACCGTGCACTCCGGCAACGAGGTATCGGAGAATTTTCGACTGGCCAAGCGGCATGCCGATGACGTGAGCGCGGCGATCGCGGCAGTGGCGATCTGGCAACAGTTCATCGACAAAAATCCCAGCAGCCCCGATCTGCCCATGGCCAAGCAGGAGCTGACCCGCTGGAAAACGCTCGCGGATACCGGCGCGGAGAAGATCAACGACGGATGGGTCGGCGGCGAGCAGCTCAGCAAGATTCGCCGCGATTCGGACGATCTGATCCAGGAAGCCGACTCGATGATGGCCCGTTCGGAAACCGTGCAGGCGCTCCAGAAGCTCAAGGAGGCGGTGAAGATTTACCCCAACTCCTTCGTGGGGCATTTCGCGCTGGGGGACATATCGATGTTCCAGCGGAATTACGACGAAGCGGTCGGACATTACCAGGTGGCGTTCAAACTGGCGCCCAAATCAACCGAGGCGCTGAATAATCTGGCGGTGGCAAACATGTTCCGCCGGCGATTTGCGGACGCCGTCGAAGATTTGAGCCGGGCCGTGGACATTCAGGACAATAAGCCGCTGGCCCAAAATCTGATCACGGCGTTGGCGGCGGTCCCCGCGGAGGTGCGGACCCAGGCGAGATTCAAAGGATTGCAATCGACGGCAAACCTGCTGGCGGCAAAATACGATATTTCCGGGCCCTCAAACGAATTCTTTTTGATGAAGGCTCCGAGGCTCAGCAAATCGTCACCCGATTCGCAGTTGCCGCCGGGAATCGTCGGGGGCGGGACCGGATTTTTGATCAGTGATGATGGGCTGATCCTGACGAATCGGCACGTGGTCAAGATGGGCAAGACCCTGCTGGTGCAGATGGGCAAGGAGCAAATGTCGGCGGACATCGTCGCGATCGACGACAACTATGATTTGGCGCTGATCCGGATCAAGTCGGACAAGAAGCTGCCGTTTTTGCATTTTTCGCCTACTGATTCCCCGCACGACGGGGCCGACTGCACCGTGCTGGGGTATCCGTTGATGTTCCAGATCGGGCTGAACATCAAGATCACGCATGGAATCGTGTCCACGGCGTCAGCTCACGCGGAGAACGGAGCGGATGTGCTGACCGACGCGAAGGTGAATCCCGGCAACAGCGGCGGGCCGATCGTGGACAAGTTCGGCAACGTGATGGCGATCGTCTGCATGAAAACATTTTTGTCCTCGGACGCGGACAGCTATGGGATCGGGATCAGCGCGGGGCATATCCGGGAGTTTCTGGCCCGCCAGCATGTCAACGTGACGGCAGGCAGTGCGGACCAATCATTGTCCGTGGAGGACGTGGTAGCCCAGGTGGAGCCGGCAACGGTCTGTATTTTGGGGGCGAAGTAGGAAAACCAGGAGCCCGAATATTGGGGCCAGCGTTGGACCTTGACGAGCACATCCACAACATCGCCTGAAAATTCCGTCACCGATGAGCTTGTGGATTCGGCGCAGTCGCTGGATCGGGGGGCCGTAGAGTCGCTGGTCCGGGCGCATTATCCGAGGGTGTGCCGGATCGCGCTGGCGATGTGCGGGAGGGAAGACGTGGGCCGGGCAACGGTCCGGACCGTGCTGCGGCAAAGCCTGAAGATTCTGCCCTCATGGCGCAATGCGGGCGACGCGTCGAACTGGTTTTTGCATCACACGATTCTCAGCGCGCGCGACAAGGGTCGGCGGCCGATCGAGGCGCCGGGGGATTGCCTCGTGCAGCGATTCAACCATCCCACGACGGAATACATCGCGTTTGTGCGGGCATTGCGGCATCTGGATCCACAGCAGCAGGAGGCGTTCATGCTCGCGCGCGGAGAGCAACTGGACAACCGCCACGTCGCGGTGGCGATGGATTGCTCGATGGCGGCCGCGGCAAATCACCTGGCGGCGGCGACCAAATCGCTGTCGGCGATCGCGGGGGATGTATTTGAATTGCAAGCGACGGCGCTGGCGGGCGTCTATGCCTCGCTGACGCCTCCCGAAGAGATGATCCTCGACGATGTGTCGGCGATGGGGGAACGCGTCTCGCGGCGCAAGGCCAAATACATGATCACGACGCTGCTCCAACTGGCATTTCTGGCGGCGCTGGCATGGATCATCTGGCGGCTTTCGAAGATGATCATCATCTGATGAGTCATCCGTGGATCGTCTGGCTTTGCTATCTGTTGCTGCTGCTGATTTCGATCGGCAGCCTGGTGCTGGTGGCGGTGACGCTGCCGGGACTGTGGCTGATGGCCGGCGCGGCGGCGGGATACGCGCTGCTGACGCATGAAAAATATCTGGGGATCAACACGCTGATCGCGCTGGCCCTGCTGGCGCTGATCGCGGAGATCATCGACACCATGGCCGCGGGCGCAGCGGCGAAAAAAGCGGGCGGCGGAAAAGGAGCGGTGGTCGGCGGGATCGTCGGAGCGCTGCTCGGGGGATTTTTGCTGAGCTTTGTTCTGCTTTTCCCCGTCGGCACGATCCTGGGGGTCTGCCTGGGCAGTTTTGTCGGCGCCGCGGGAATGGAACTGCTCGGCGGCCAGGAAAGCGGCAAAGCGATGCGCATCGGCTGGCGAGCAACCAAGGGAAAAGTGATGGGGATTGTCGCGAAGCTCGTCTTCGGGGGCGTGATGTTCCTCTTGATCGCGTGGACGGCTCTGCCTTGAAAGCTTTTCATCAGAAGCGGAGAATCTGGCGGGGATTCAGAAATACCAGATAAACCGAATCGATTGTTTGGCGGGCGACTTGCTCGATGGCCTGGCGGTAGAGTCGCATCTGGTTGCCATAGGTTTGAGCGCGAAAAGTAATTTCGGGGCCCGTGACATGGTCCGTTTTGTAATCGACGACGGAAACCTTTCCATCAACGGGAACCAGCAGATCGATTCGGCCACGGATCATAACCTGATCCATGGGATCATCGGCGGGGTTCGGGGCGCTGCCGTCAGGGCCGGCAGCAAGTCCGAAGGGGATTTCCCGCATCCGCCCGGAACGGAGGTTCGCATCGAACCCGTGGCGCCTTCGGCGAGCGGCTTCTGGGAATCCCCCTCGCTGGAAGACCTGCTTAGACGACAAGCTGTAATGCCGGCAGGCGCAGGCGAACAGGTGCTGGGCGGCTGGCCCGAGGAAGAACTCGACGACGGATTTGAGGATGCCGTCGCGTCCTGAAAAGAATACCACATATACCCTCGCCTACGTCGTTGGAGAACGAATCTTCACGAAAGCCGTTCCCTAGGAACGCAGATTGGGCCGTCAGGGCGCCCGCTACGGTGGGCGCCCTTTCTGCTGTCCGCCGGCAAACCGATCGTCCGGCTCGACCCGCCGCGCCTCCGCTTGACCCCCACTCGGGGCGTCCCTACTGTTCGGTCCGCGAGCTGTCCTTTGCCCAGCGCGCATCGTGCATGGAACATTCGCGGAGGGATGGGTGGCGGTCCTGGGAATAGGAGTCGACATCGTCAAAGTCGAGCGTCTGCTCGCCGCATGAGCCCACCGCGAGGCATGACCGACGCCTCC
>CAZCKE010000104.1:0-10319 GCA_964499005.1 uncultured Tepidisphaeraceae bacterium | reverse complement strand
AAACCCTGGAGACACTAACATTGAACTTGGTATGATTTCGGGGGGAAGGTCACGGGTATCTATTGGAGGTACTGAAAATCGCACTCTCAAAGAGCGAGCCTGCTAACAGCGGAGCCGCACGGGCGACCTACTGGGCCATTACCTACATATCGGAAGCCGCAAAGAAATGGCGCGTATTTTTCGAGCAATTTGATGTTCGCACAAGAGAAATTGAACGCCAATTTTCTGCCCAAGGACCGGCCGCGAAGCGTTGGTGGGAATACGTACGATCAGAGGGAATTCTTAACCCAACTCGTGATCCTGGCATTTCCCTCCGCTTCAGTTTTTTGTCGCCGATCTTGGCACAGATGACGCATCTTACAACATTTGCGATCAAGCTGCTTCAAAGTTTCTCGCTCTTATCTTCACAAGCTCTTGCCGAAGAGTTCCAGAAACACGGTGTATTGTTGTCGCACGATTCGTATAACTGGTTCACTAACCACAGCTGGACAACCGCTGCAAAACTCTATAACGAAGCGGTCGATCGCATGGTTGTTCCTGGCCTTTCGCTTGTGAGAACCAAGTTACCCTGCGAGCTTACAAGTGATGATGGCGGAAACCGTCCAAATTGGGGTATCCGTATTTTAGAAACTGTCGAAGTATGCTTCTCGGAGGTGGGACGTTCACTCCGCGAGTATTGTCCTGAATATAAAGTAGTGGAGGGCGACCTGCCATACGCGCCCCAAGGAAATACACGGGTAATTAGAAGTGGCGGCATAGAAAATGACATGATGGGAGCTTTCGTTCTTGTCATCGATGCCTCGTCCTCTTCCGGGAGTGCTGCGACAAGAGCATTTGACGAATTAGCGATGGCAATGTTTCAACGCTTTAAGGACAAAGGAGTTTTCTTCGAAGATCTCCGTGACAGTCGCTATATTGCTTGCTCTTACGATCCTTCGCCTCTCGTGGACATTGCCATCGCGCTCGCTCTTCATGGGGCAGAACTGATTAAAGTTAACGATCCATTTTCTGGAAGCCTCAAGGGTCTTTCATACGGCACGGTAACAACCATACGAAAAGACGGCACCTCGCGTGCGGAAATTCGGGCCATCGCTCCGCCAAGCTTGCTCGCAAGTGCATTTGATATGTTGAACGGCATTGACCGTGAAATTGAAGCGGCAAAAAAGAATGCCTCCCTAGTCGTAGAGGCCGATGCCATGAGTAAGCTCACGTCACAAATCAAATTTTCGGTCATGAAGAATGCCATCTTGAATTGCAAAGAATTTCGAGGGGAATGCTCATTCATCTCATTATTCTAGAATTGCCGAATTTGCATCTGTATTCTCTCCGCATTCAGATTCCATTCCTGCGCACACTGTCCGATCAAGCTGGTTTCTGCTGTTTTGCCGATGGATTGGTGCCCGAAACGGCTAGACGGCAGAAAGTTTTGGCAGCACAGATGCCAGGGGGTATGCTCGGAGGGATCAGGGCGGGATTTCGTGAGGAGATAATGAGAAATAATTGGCGGGCGGAGGGATCGGGCGCTCGGATGGAACACACGTCGCAGTTCGACGTAGCTCACCGCAAGCACGCGACGCGGCTAAAAGGGAGCGCGGGACGGTGGGCGGGGATGATGCTCCTGGTCTGTTTGTTGGGGGCATGTCAAACGACGACGAATCCACCGGAGGCGTTGCCAAGGGCGGGGATTCATTTGGAGGCGGGGAAGGTGAGGGAGCCGCTGAAATGGAGGATGGTTTCGTTCCATAAGGGGAAGGCGGATAAGCAACTGGTGAAGCTGGCGTCGGAGTTGGGGTTCAATGGGGTGGAGATTCAGATCGAGGGGTCGACCGTCGACGGGATCAAGGGGTTTGCGAAATATGACGCGATGGAGCATCTGGTGGACTATTGCCACTCGCTGGGGATGGCGGTGACGGTGTGGGTGCATGAGCTGAGCGATGTGCCGCAGGAGTGGGTGCCGGAGTGGCTGGGGCCTGTAACGGTCGACAACGAGGCGATCTGGAAATTGCTGGATGCGCGGTATGAGTGGATGCTGCATGATGAGCTGCCGAACATCGATGGGCTGACGCTGACGGTGGTGGAGACGCAGATTCGGGCGACGGATACGGCGGTGCTGGTGAAGCTGACGAATCTGCTGCGAGAGAAAACGGACAAGTACCACAAGCGATTGATCGTTCGGACGTTTGTCTGGTATCCGGACGAATGGGACAGCGTGATGGCGGCGATCAAGCAGTTCCCGGCGGACCAGGTGGTGATGACCAAATGCGTGCCGCAGGATTGGAATACGCGGGGAATCGACGCGAAGGAGATTGGGGACGTGGGAGGCAGGCCGCAGATTGAGGAGTATGAAGTGTGTGGGGAATATTTTTTGAGGGACCAGTTGGCCAATTGCATGGTGGATACGCTGAAGCGGCAGTTTGATTATGGATTGAAGCATGGGGTGCAGGGAATTTGCGTACGGGTGGATCGGGATGATTCGACGGTGCTGCATCAGCCGAACGAGGTGAACTTGTGGGCGCTGGGGATGTTGGCGTCGGGAGTGACGGATAGCACGGATGAGATTTGGAAGGCGTGGGCGAAGAACCGGTTTGGGGCGAAGGGGGCGGATGGGGTGATCGAGGCGCTGAAGCCGACGCCGGAAGTGGTGAGCGAATTGTTGTCGATCGGGCCGTTCAGCTTTGGGGATACGCGGGCGTTTCCGCCGTTGGGGGATGACAGCTTGTTTGGGCAGAACTGGCAGACGTGGTGGTGGGATTCGAGTTATACGAAAGCGCACGAGCAAGCGATGGTGGGTGATCCGGAATTCATCAAGCAGATGGTCGCGGACAAAGCGCGGGCGGATGCGACGGCACAGGTGTGTCTGTCGAACCTGGAATTGGTGAGGTGGCAACTGGCGCCGGAGGATTATGAGATTTTGAAGACGAAACTGATAACGAACAAGAGGCAACTGGAACTGAGGACGCCGATGGAATTGGCGGTGATGCATTACCGGCAATTGGTTTACGCGGAGAATGATCAGGATCGGGACGCGGCGGACAAGGCGATGCAGGCAGATCTAACGGCGCTGCGTGCCGCGGCGCTGCCGGTGTATGAGGCGCCGACGGAGATTACGTGGCTGGGGAGGAAGTGGAAGGTGAACGAGCCGGACGAGGTGTTGCCGAGGGAGCAGATTTATCACTGGGCATATCAGATGGATCAGTTGAGGCGAGGGGATGATCCACGGGTGACGGGAACGCATCCGCCAGTGGGGAAGTTTGATCAACCGGGGAACTGATGTCGAGAATTAGGCTGCTTCGAGCAGCAGACCAGTCTTGGGGCCCCATTTGAGTTTGCGGTAGGCGTGGACAGTGACCGTGGAGCTTTGGAGCAGGGGCTGGAGCACGTCGGCGGTGAGATCAACGTGGTCGACAAAGAGGCGGACGTGGGGAGTGGCCGCGGCGTCGAGGGAGAGTTGGGGGAGAGCCATGCGGATCAGCTCGCGGTTTTCGTTCATCCAACGGAGCGCCAGGCCAATAGAGCGAAGTTCGAGAAGGCCTCGGCCGGTGATGGCCAGAAGAATCAGACGGCGGTCGCGGCCGACGGCGAGGGCGGCCTGGGGGCACATGGGCGGATGAATGGGGCACTGGACCCATTGTCCATCGGCACCGCCCTGGCGAATGACGGCATTCAGGATGGAAGCAGGCGTGCCATCGCCCTGGAGGTCGATGACTTCGGGGAGGTCCTCGGAGATCGCAAGGCGCGGAGTTGCGGAAGAGATTGCCGGGCGCGGCGATTGTGACACAGGGCGCGATTCGAGCGGTTGGGGGTTGCCCTCATCGCTGCCCTGATCCGCAGAGGGAGGCGAAAATGCGGTGGCAGCCGCTGTTGGCATCACCTGTTCGGTTCGCGGCATGGAAGCGGAAAGGAAGTCGAAGACAATCTTCCATTGAGGAGCGGGGGATTGGATTTTCGCGCCGGCGTGGCAATGGAGCAAATAGTGTTCGGTGATGTCGTTGGCCGGGCGAACGGGGGATTCGGGTTCCATGGGGCAGAAAAGAAACTGGCGGCTGACGGTGTCGAGTTTGTGGAAGACGGCGTCGGTTTGGGCATCATCGAGCGTGTCGAGAACGGCAAGGGAAAGACGGGGCTTGGCGATCTCCGCGAGGCCCTTGAGGGCACGATAGGTGGCGACGACGTCAGTGTGATCGGTGGTGGTCAGGAGAATCCAATGGGGAGCGGCACGGAGGATTTCGCGGGCGTCGGCGGAGCGCGGGTTAGGAAGGTTGATGAGCCAGCGCTCGACGTCAAAGGAAAGCTCGGCGAGGGATTCACTTATTTTTCGGGGATCGAGCTCGTCGAGGACCATGGGGGCAGCGGCTTCGCCGCCGTGAGGCTCGAAGCAGCGGAGGGCGAATTCGGGGGAATCGAGTTCGATGAGGCCGATGCGAACGCCTTGGGCGGCGAGATGCCGGGCATATTGGCGAACGTGTTCGGCAGGCTGCGGCAAATGGGATGCGAGGACGATGGAAATCTGGGTTGCGGATGATTTTGATTCGGGCGCTGAGGCCGCGGCGGGCTGAGTAGATTCGGAATCGGCGCTGCAGGCGGCTTCGAATTCCTCGGGGGTCATGTCGATGCTGACATCCGGAGCGCGCGGGGGCATGCGAGTGGGGCGAGCGGCGCCGCCGGTCTGGCGGTTGCGGACTTCGCTGAGGAACAGATGGGTCATTTCGCTGAGGGATCGTTTTGGGTCCATGAGATTGATTTGCGATTTTTGATTTGCGATTTGCGATTAAGAAACGGCGTTGAGTCGCAAATCGCGGATCGCAAATTCCTTAGGCGACTTCGATCACGTTGTTGAGCTCACCGAACTGGTTGACTTCGACGGCGTTGTTATTGGGATCAGTAGTCCAGCGGCCATCGACGACAAAGCGATAGCGGTAGCGTCCGCGCGGAAGCGGGAGGCACATCCAGAAATCGCCGGGGCGTCCGCGATTGACCATGGGAGTGGACATGGGGGACCAGTTGTTGAAATCGCCAGCGATCAGGACTTTGCGGGCGCGGTCAAAGCGGACGGAGAAGACGACCTCGTCGCCGATCTGCTTGACGCCGTAGAACTCGTCGATTTTTTGGGCGGTGGATTTCACGGGGGCGACGATGGCGGCTCTTTGGGTCATCGAACCGTTGCCATTGCCGTTGCTGTTGTTGAAGGATGAATTGGCGCCCAGGGGCGAATCGTCTTCCTCGGAGGGCCACTGACGGTTGCGCGCGTGAGAGGCGTTGTCGGCCAGTTCCTCTTCGTCGGAGGACATCGCCAATGAAGGGCCGGGTACTTCGTTGAATCGGCTGCCGAAAATGTTCTGGGGGCGCTGCGTGGAAGGGACCGGGGCAGCGGGTTTGACGGAGGAAGAGAGATTCAGGGGAGCCAGCGGGGTGCTCGGTTTTGAAGGCTTCTCGGCCAGGGGGATTTCGTCAATGGAGGGTCCGTCTGTTTCCAGAGCATCGTCATCGACGACCAGACGCAGAGGAGCCGGGGGACGAACGGTCGCCGGAGGCGGCGCCATCTCGGCAACAGGCGCGGGCTGAGGAGCGGGCGGCTGCGCGGGCACGGCAGTCGGGGCCGGGATGGGGACTGCGGTGCGGCCGAACTGGACGTTGGTCAGCTGAGCGAGTTGCTTGGCGCGCTGGACGAGTTCGGCGGGCCGGGACATTTTTTCCATCGCGGTGGGTTCGGTCTCGATGGGACGATGGCCCATGAGCTCGCGAGCGAGATTGACAAAATCCTTGTAGCCGCGGCTGCCGGGATCGTATTCGGTGATCGGCTGGCCGAAGCTGGCGGCCTCTTTGAGTTTGGTATTGAAGTTGACGGTGCTCTCCATGAGATAGTCTTTGAACTTGTTGCGGAGTTCGGAGACGACCTCGCGGGCGAGCTTGGTGCGCGTGTCGTAAAGCGTCGGGAGGATGCGGATGAGGATTTCCTTGCCGCATTTCTCGCGAAGGACTTCGAGAGTCTCCATCATCTTGGCCAGGCCGTGAAGGCTGAAGTAGCCGGTTTCGACGGGGACGATGGCTTCATCGCAGGCGCGCAGGGCGTTGAAGGTGATGAGGCCCACGCTGGGCGGGCAATCGACGATGCACCAACGATAGAGATGGGAGACGGGTTCGAGGGCATTTTTGAGGCGATCCTCGCGGCCAAGCCGGCCGGAGAATATCTGCTCGAATGCGGCGAGGCGGATGTTGGAGGGAGCGAGATCGAAATCGGTGGCGATCTGCCAGACGGTATCGACGAGACGGACGGGCTTGCCGTCGCGGTCTTCGATCAATGCATCATAAATAGTGCGCTCGATCTGCTCCTCGGGGACGGCCAAGCCGACGGCGCAATGCCCCTGGGGGTCCATGTCGACGAGAAGGGTTTTCTGCCCCAGACGGGCGAGACAAGCCGCCAGGTTGATGCTCGTGGTGGTTTTGCCGCAGCCGCCCTTTTGATTGATGATGGCGATGGTCCGCATGTGCGACCTTCCTTGGACTTGGAGGCTTCCGATATTAGTGGCGTTTCCGATCCGTCGGCCTGACCACTGCGAGCGCCGGCGCTTCCGCCGCGCACCGGGAAGCATCTGGGATGAGTTATCGGAAGGGTGAAGATGGGAACTTTAGTTTTATCGGACAAGGGGAAAATGAAAACGTAAAACGTGAAGACGTGAGAGGTGAAAAGCCTGGTAATTGGTGATTAGTGATTGACGGGACGCGGAATCAGGCGGCGTGGGCGATGAGGCGCATGGGGGGGTGGGACTGGGCAGAGGGGCCGGTGGGGTTGTATTCGGGGATGCACTGGCGGAGGGCGGTGATGGCGTGGGAGGGGTCGGAGTTGGTGGCGGCCTGCAGGGTGTCGAGCATTTGTTCGGCTTGTTGGGGGGTGGCTTGGGGAAGCTGCCAGACGCGGATTTTGCCGTGGGAGGTCGGGCGGGTTTGCTCGTTGGAGAAGGCGAGTTCTTCGTAGAGTTTTTCGCCAGGGCGGATGCCGGTGAATTCGATGGCGATGTCGGCGTTGGGGGTCAGGCCATAGCGGCGGATCAGTTCGCGAGCGAGGTCGAGGATTTTCATGGGCTCGCCCATGTCGAGGACGAAGATTTCGCCCCCCTGGCCGATGGCGCCGGCCTGCATGACCAATTGGGTGGCTTCGGAGATGGTCATGAAATAGCGTTTCATGTCGGGATGGGTGACGGTGACGGGGCCGCCGGCTTCGATTTGCTTGCGGAAGATCGGGACGACGCTGCCGGAGGAGCCCAGGACGTTGCCGAAACGGACGGCGACGAAGCGGGTGCCGGCGGTGGAATTCATGCTTTGGATATAAAGCTCGGCACAGCGCTTGGCAGCGCCCATGACGCTGGTGGGATTGACGGCTTTGTCGGTGCTGACCATGACAAAGGCGGCGGAGCCGGCCGAGGCGGCGGCATCGGCGAGGGTGCGGGTGCCAAAGACGTTATTTTTGATCGCTTCGCCGGGGTTAAGCTCCATCATGGGAACGTGCTTGTGGGCGGCACAGTGGAAGATGACCTGGGGGCGAAGCTGGGAAAAGATGCGGTCGATCCGAGAGAAATCGGTGATGTCCGCGATGAGGGGAACCATCTCGGAGCCGACCCAGCGGTGGCGGAGTTCGCGGTCGATCTCGAAGAGGTTATTTTCAGCCTGATCGAGGAGGATCAGACGCCGGGGGCAATATTTCATGGTTTGGCGGCAGATTTCGGAGCCGATGGAGCCGCCGGCGCCGGTGACGAGGATGTCCTTTCCGGCGAGAAAGCGCTGGAGCTGGGGAGTGTCGAGCTGGACGGCGGGACGGCCGAGCAGGTCGGTGAGCTCGAGGCCTGGAGCGGAAGAGGGAGCGCGGACGTGGCCCAGCTTTCCGATGGCATCGCGCAGCTTCGCCAGACTTTTTGAGGTCATGCTGTATGGTCCGGTCTTGTTCATCGGACGGACGGCGGATAGGGGTTGAGATATTCTCGGACCTATGTGCCGTGCGAGCTGGATCGTGAACGAGGAGCTTTAGGCTGTCATTTTTAAGAAGCAATGCGAACGCAGCAGAGACTGTGCCTCCCCGCCGCCCCGCTCTAAGAGCAGTCGGCAAGTGAGGTTTGTTCGGGTTGTAGTGCGGGCGTAGAATCGAAGCGATGAGTGGGAAATGGATTTCTCGATTTGGATGGATCTCGCTGAGTTGTTTGGCGGGATGTGGGGAATCGCCGAGAGCGGGTGTGGATCGGACGCCCGTGGCGGCGCCGCCACGGGTGGTGGCGATTGCGCCGGCGACGATTCCGGATGTCGTGCCGGCGACGAAAGCGTCGGCGAGGATTGTGGCCGAATCGGCAGTAACACGGCCGGATGTGACGGATAGTGATCCGAGGGATGTGGTGCCTTATCTGGCATCGGATGAATTGGAGGGGCGCGGGGTGGGGATGGAGGGGTTGCAGAAGGCGGGGGATTTTATCGCGGGTGAATTTGAAGCGGCGGGGTTGAAGCGGTTGCCGGGGATGGGGGATTTTTTTCAGCGATTGGATTACACCAGTTCGCAGCCGGGAAAATGTGCGCTGACGCTGGGGAAGACAACGCTGGCGCAGGGGAAGGATTTTTTGCCGGTGCGGTTTTCGGCGGATGGGGCGTTCGCGAGCCAGGTCGTCTTCGCAGGGTATGGGATCTCGGATTTGAAAGCAGGGTACGACGATTACGCCGGCGTGGATGCCGAGGGAAAGAGGGCGCTAGCGCGGCGGCAGGAGCGGGTTAATGACACGAGCCGATGCCGATTGTGCAAGACGGCGCATAATTTGGGGTGTGCAGAGGGTGCAACGTTCGTATCGAAGATCAAAGCAGCGAAGGAACATGGAGCAATGGGGCTGATGATCGTGAATCCGCCGGCGGAGGAAGCGGATCGATTGATGCCATTTTCGGCCGTGACGCCGGGGCAGGCGAGCGGGATCGCGGCGATGCAGATCACGCGGGAGGCGGCGGAGCGCCTGCTGGCAGATAGCGGCGCGCCGGGGCTTAAGGCGCTGCGGGATGGGATTGATTCGACGTTTCAGCCACATTCGATGCCGCTTTCGACATGGGTGAGTGGGACGATGGCGATTGATCGGCCGGTGGTGCATATTCGCAACGTCGTAGCGTGCTTGCCCGGCGCCGGGCCTGACGCGGATGAGGTTGTGGTGGTGGGGGCACATTACGATCATCTGGGGCGAGGGGGATCGGGGTTTCAGTTTGGGCAGGCAGGGAGCATTTATCACGGAGCGGATGACAATGCATCGGGAACCGCGGCGCTGATCGAGCTGGCGGCGCGGATGGGGAAGGCCCCGCCGCCACCGAGGACGATTTTGTTTGTTGCGTTTACGGGAGAGGAAGAGGGATTGGTGGGGTCGGATTATTTTGTAAACCATCCGCCGGTGGCGCTGGAGAAGATCGTGGCGATGCTGAACCTGGACATGGGGGGCCGAATGAAGGATGGGGTGGTGTATGTCGGGGGGCAGGGAACGGCGAAGGATTTTGATTCGATTTTGAAAACGGCGGCGGCGGGATCGAAACTGACACTCAAGAGCATGGGGCGCGGGGGGATGGGACCGAGCGATCAGATGTCGTTTGCGAACAAGCATGTGCCGGTGATTTTCCTATTCAGCGGATTGCACTCGGATTATCACCGACCAACGGACACGGCAGGGAAAATTAACTATGAGGGGGAGCAGGAGATCGTGGATTTGGCGGAGGGCGTGATTCGGGGAATGCTGCGGATGCCCAAGGAGCCGTACGAGACGGCGGCGGATGAGGATGGATTTAATCCATTCGGCAGGCCGATGGATTCGACGCGGCCGTCGCACCCGGCGGTGCTGGGAGTATCGCCGGATATGGCATCGGCGGATTCGCGCGTGGGGGTGATCATTGGCGGGACGGTGCCGGGCGGGCCGGCGGAAACCGCGGGGCTGAAGGGCGGGGATTTGATCGTGGCGATTGAGGGAAATTCGGTCGAGAATTTAATGGCTCTGGCGCGGGTGGTGGGAGGTTTTACGCCGGGGGTCCGGGGGAAGGTGGCGGCAAGGTGGGGGGAAAAGAAATTGGAAAAGGGAGGGGTGTGGGGGGGGAGAATGGGGGGTTCGGGCAGGCGGTTGTCCAGCGAGTTCTGGAAGGCGTCGACGTCATAGATGCCCTTGCCGATGAAGGAGCCTTCGTTGAAGAGGTCCTGGTAAGTATCGGAGACAGTCTGGGTGTAGGGGTCGATGCCGGCGTCGCCGGCGAAGAGCTTGACGAACCAGGAGCGGCCGGCGCTGTGGAGGCTGACGGCGACGCGCGGCTGGAGAATGGTGTAGCCC
>CAZCKE010000103.1:0-10359 GCA_964499005.1 uncultured Tepidisphaeraceae bacterium | reverse complement strand
GGACCAACCTGCCCGCATGGCGGCAAGGTCGGGCTTGGGGGGGCCTGAGCAGGCGGACAGCAGGGCAAGCGCGGCTGCGCAGAGGATCAACAGAGGCAGACCGCGGCTGGGAGCCATGGTGCAAGTGTAGCCGAGGAATCGAGTTCCGGCTGGAGGGCTTTGAGGCCTTGGTTATTTTTTACCGACGGGGGCCGGGGCGGATTTCTGAAAGCTGTAAGTGCCGCCGAATTTCTTGCTGAAGCGTTCCACGCGACCGGCGGTGTCGACGAATTTCTGCTTGCCGGTGAAGAAGGGGTGGCAGGCGCTGCAGATATCCACGTTGATTTTGGGCATGGTGCTGCGAGTGACAAAGGTGTTGCCGCAGGCACAGTGGACGGTGCAGTTTTGATAACGGGGGTGGATTTTGGGTTTCACGGAAGGCTCCTTTTGGCCGGTCGTGCGGGAAGCACACATTGGCTTGCCGTCAGCCGGCCACTAATAGTACGACGCCGCCCTGGGGGCGGTTTGAGGGGAGGAAGGGTAGCGGTTGGGAGGGGAGAGGTCAATTTTCGGATCGTGATTTGGGATTGGGGGAGTGGGAGCTGATGGCGGTTCCCGGTTCTTTGTTCCTGGTTCCTGGAAAAAAGGGGGGAGGGGGTCAAAAGGGAGGAAGGAACAGGGATTGAGATTTTAAGGGGTTTGTTTGACAGGAGTTAGACTAAAAAAGTGAAAACCTTCACCCCCGGGCCCCCTATATAGAGAGCGTCTATTTTTTGATGGGAGAGCCGTATGGATGAGCACATCAATTAGGGGGAATTGGCGGGCGCGGGAAAAAATCCGGGAGGAGGGGAGCGCGGATTGGACCGGAAACGCGGAAGGACGACGGTGTTTGAGGCCAAGATGTACCGGATGATGATGGAACGGGTGCTGAGCAAGCGTTCGCGGAAGCGCGCGGTTTGCCAGGCGGAGGCCGAAGCGGCACTGGCGGAGGTGAACGATCCGGTCGAGCGCATGCTGGTGAGCCAAATGCTGTGGATGCAGGCAAGATTGGCCTTTTTGAACTTTTACTCGACGCACCAGAAGGATCACCGGTGGCTGGAACTGATGAGCAGCTCGTGCGACCGGCTGACCGAGACGTTCCGGCGGCATGCGATGGCGCTGGCGGAGTGGCGGGACCCCAAACGCAAGCGATTCGTGGCGGTGAAGCAGGCGAATTTCGCGGGGCAGCAGATTGTGGGGGATGTCATGGTGAACGACGAAATTCGAAAGGCGAAGCTCCAATGAGATAAGATGCGAGTTCGATTGGTTTTTAACCAAAGATGGCGTGCGGAGACGTGGACGTTTGTCGTGGCTCGCGTTTTGAGCAGGCTCTTTCAAATACGGAATCGATGCAATGCAGGGGAGGCGGACTTCGGCGAGCTCAGTCGAGCCGGAGACCAACCATCAGGCCCCCGTTCGAGATGCTCGCGGCAGGCAAGCGTTTTCTTCCGCTTCCCCCGCACCCCCTCCACCCTCTTTTGCGTTCCCCTCGACCGCCCGGCGTGGGAGGAGGGGAATCGAGGGAGCGTTTTGGAAGAAGCGTCAGTTTTATGGATGCCGGGTGACCGCCGGTGTGAATCGGGACGGAGAAAGGAGATTGAGATGAACGCGTTGGATGAACTGTTTCCCAGGAAGAAAAAGCGGGCGTATCGGCTAAGCGAGAAGGGGTTGAAGTCACTGCGGCGGAGCGCCAAGAAGCGCAAGCCGTGGAATTATTCGACGGGGCCCAAGACGCGATTGGGGAAGTTCAGGTCGGCGCAGAATGCGCTGAAGCATGGGCTTTACGCGCAGGATTTTAAGGAAGAGAAGAAGGCGTATCGGGCGGCGGTGAGGAAGGCGAATAGGGGGAAGTGAGGGTGATTCGTGATTGATACGTGGTGATTGACGGGGGAACGAAGCGTTTTCCGCCGTTTTTGTTTGTGCCAATGCGAGAGATATTCAACGCCGAATTGCCGGTGATTGCGAACATCATGATGAAACCTCCAAAAGACAGAGTCCCCAATGCAAATCGGTAGGGCGCGAGGCGCGACGGGTCCAGAGGAAAATTTTAGAACTTTGAAGAGGGGGACGGCGGACTCAAGGGAAGAGGCGGTATTCAGGGAACCACGAGACGCGATTTACCCGCGCTGGCGTGAATTCGAGCGGTGGTGCCAGCGTTGAATTCAAGATTGTCGGATTCGACTCCGTCGCTGAAGATGACGCCGTCGGAGGCCATGTCGGATTCGATGGTGAGGTGGTGGCCAGGGAGGACGACGCCGGCGACCAGATTGGTCTGAGATGTCTTGCTGGCGAAAGGCTCGCGGACAACGAAGACGAGTCGGGGATCATCCCAGGAGAGCTGGAGGGATTTTTTATCGGCGGTTTTTCCGAAGAGGGCGCCGACGCCAGCAGCCATGTTGAAGACGCTGGAGAGCCAGCCGGTGGAGCCTGCGCCCGTGGAGACGAGCAGGCCGCTGGAGCTTTGAGGCTCGCTACGTTTTTCAACGGTGAGTTTGTAGCGGGCGGAGACGTGAGTTTTGTTGCCGATGAAGAGTTCGTTAAAGGCGAGAAGTTTTTGGCCGTTGTCCAACTGGGCCTCGGCGAGGGTAACTTGTCGAAATTTGGCTTTTCCCAGCAGAACGGAGCGGACGACGTCGCGGGCCTGGTTGATGCGGAAGGGGAGGAGGATACCGTCGAAGCGCTGAGGGTCGGGATTGATGGCGACGATGGGCCGGCCGACGGTGTATTTGGCAGTGTTGGCGACGAGCCCGTCCTGGCCGACAGTGACGATGATGTCTGCGGGGCCGAAGAGGAAATTGGGAAGGAAGTCGCGGTCGATAGTTTGGACGGGGAGATCGAAATCCTCGAAGTAGAGATCGCGGCGGAGGGTTTGGACAGCGGAGTCGTAGGTCTGGGCAGCGGAATCGATGTCGTCGAAAGCGGCGGCGGCGGCTTTTTCCATCGCGGCTCCAACGGCTGCTGCGGTGGCGGCCAACTCACGCCGTTTGGCGCTAATGATCTGAAACTGGGCGTGAGAGCGGGTACTGAAGCGGCGTTTGAGTTGCGCCAACTGGGTGGGGCGTGTGACGATGACAATTTTTTGATTGTGGGGTTGCATGTTAAACCGATCAGTTGCTGTCGGTCGCTAAATCATCTTTTTTTTCAGCATCGTGGTCGAGAAGAGCGCCGAGCAGGTCGGGAGTGATATTGAGCTCGCCAACCTTACCGGCATTTTCGGCGAGATCGCGGAACGCCATGGCGATGGTCAGCTTGGGATCGGCTTTGCCTGCGGTAAGGGCCATCAAGGTGTGCCAATCAACGCCTTTGAGGGGCGTGAGCATGGCGTTGAGAGCATAGGCCTTGGCATCGGCGTCCTTCCGATCATTTTCTACGCGCTGATCGAGGAGGGTGGCGCGCTGTTGCTCAAGGGCGATATCGGCGGCGATTTTGGATTCGCGGATCTGGCGTTTCTTCTCCTCAACGGCGAGCTCGGTATTGAGTTCGCTTTCCTTGATGAGGCGTTCCAAGGTGACGGCAGCGTTGCGGCGGGCATAGACCGCTTCATCAGCCGTTCGGAGGGTGGCTTCGCGGGCTTCGGCTTCGAGTGCCTTGCCGGTTTCGGGAGATGGTTTAATGGAGAGGACGGCGAGGCCGAGGATTTCGATGCCGAGCATGGTGATTGCGGGTGATTCGCGTAGGCCCTTGAGGACTTCGGTGACGAAGCGGTCATGGGCGCCGAGGATTTCGCGGAGCTTGAGGCGATGCGCGATCGCGCTGGTCAGGACGTGCGTGAGGCTCACCAGCCGATCATCGAGCTTTTTGGGGTCATCGGAAGCATATCTGCCGTTGGCGTCGACGCTGAAATCGAGAAGTAGGGAAAGTAGCTTGGGGTCGGCGATGCGATAGCTGATTTGTCCTTGAATGGTGACGTCTTGAAAGTCGGAGCTGACTTCATTGAAAACAAAAGGAGCGTCGACGCTGGATAGAGGGACCTTGACGATGACGGCGCGCATGGCAAGATAGAAAAAAGACAAGCCAGCGCCTTCGCGAACGGGTTTGCCGTTGGAATACTGAAGGATATACGTCGTGGGGCTGCTTTTGAGATAGCGGATACCAAATAGCACGGATGTCCCTCGGTTAGAACGGCGACGATCAGGGTACATCTGCGGAGCGGGGCATTCAAGCGAGGGAAGAATAGACGTGGCGGAACCGGATCTCTTGTGGGGTGGGGCGAGACTATAATTCATCATGCGGGCTCCGCGTTGGAAAATCTGGCGCAGGATTTGGCGGGTCGCGGCTCATACCGTGAGGGCATCGGTGTTAATTGGGCTGGGGATGGTTCCGTCTTGTACGTTGATTGTGCATTCGAGGTAGTGGTTGGAGCAGCCTTTGGCGGCGGGGTTACGGACATTTTTGCCGGTGCGCGAAAGCAATACATGAGATGTTGGGGTGGGGTGGAATTGAATTCCAGCCGCGAAAATCGGATGACGGATTTGTGAATCGATGAGCCGATGTTCTAATGGGCGGGATGAATTCGACGTGGAGAAGAATTATGCGGCGGATTCGGGCGAATCTTGGTGCGAGGGTTTTGGTGGTGATGGGGCTGGCGGGTGGGTGCGCGAACACGCCGAAATATCCCGAGGCGGCGCTGTTGGGGGTGATCCATGCGAGCCCCGCGATTCCGGTGCGGCTGACGCCGGCGTGGGTGGGGGAGGAGCGGGAGGTGGTTCGCGTGGGATCGTTCGCGGATCATCCCGATAGGCCGGAACATTGGAACGGGGAACGCGAGCTGCGATTCGATCTGTTCCGTTATGATCCAAACCTAAGTCAATTGCATGTTGGGCCCGAGATGCTTGGTGGGATGAAAGGGGATGACGCACAGACAAACGACTATACGTTTCGGTTATTTTT
This sequence comes from uncultured Tepidisphaeraceae bacterium, assembly GCA_964499005.1. Lineage (GTDB taxonomy): Bacteria > Planctomycetota > Phycisphaerae > Tepidisphaerales > Tepidisphaeraceae > CAZCKE01. The sequence goes on along the minus strand of CAZCKE010000103.1, from coordinate 5,451 downwards.
GCCTTCGAATGATGCACTTGGCGCGGCAAAAACTTTGTCGGAGCTGAAGATTCTGCTGGGCCCGCCGCAAGGGCCGTCGGACGCATGGGGGAATGAAGAAGAGAAGCATTCAGCGGCAGTATGGAGATTTTACAGGCTGATCGACGATCAGGCGGTCGAAACGATGGTGGTATTCTGCGACATCACCTGGCATCGCGCTGGTGGGGAGGTGAGCGTGGACGGGATGCTGGTGATTCGAGGTGTTGTCAGGCCGGAGATGAAACGGACGGAGACGGGCGAGTGATAGGGCTTCATGGAGAGTGAGATTTTTCAATTGCTGCGGGCGAGGAAGGGGCATTTTTTGCTGGAGTCGGGGCATCATGGGGAGTTGTGGCTGGATTTGGAGATGTTGTGTCTGGAGCCGGGGGCGGTGAAGAGGCTGGCGGGGGAATTGGCGACGCGACTGGAAAAGTATCGGATTGAAGTGGTGTGCGGGCCGCGGGTGGAGGGGGCGTTTGTGGGGATGGTGGTGGCGCTGGAGATGGGGGTGAAATTTACGTATTCAGAGCGGGTGGTGAATCGAGAGGCGAAAGGGTTGTATCCAGTGCAATATGTAATTCCGCAAACGTTGCGAGGAGAGTTAAACAGGAAGCGGGTAGCGATCGTGAATGATGTGATCAACGCGGGGTCGGCGGTGCGAGGAACGCTGAGCGATCTGGAGGCGTGCGGGGCGCAGTGTGTGGTGATCGGTTCGCTGGCGGTATTGGGAGACTGGGCAGAGAGATTTGCGGTGGAGAAGGGGATTGCGCTGGAGAGATTGGCGAGTTTTGAGAATGAGATTTGGGAGTCGGAGGAGTGTCCGATGTGCCAGAGAGGCTTGGCATTGACAAATGGGTGAGCGATTTGAGAAGACGGTTGCGAGCAAAGTTAGCCGGGGTTGATGAGCGAAGGAGAAATAGGATGCGGGTGGTTTTCGAGGATGAGATGGGTGTTATCGTGGAGCGCGTTTTGGGCGGGATTTGTAAATGCGAAATGCGAAGACCGAGGGAGGCGGGAGACACCCATCAGGCCCCCCCTTCGGTCTGCCTTCGGCTCTGAGGCTCAGGCTCGAAGAGAGCTCAGGGTCGAAGACAAGGTTTTTCTCCCGCCTCCCTCGGGCTCCCTCCATCCTCTTCCGCTTCCCCTCAAACCGTCCAGCGTAGAAGGATTGCGGCGAAGGTTGTTGACATGGGGCATAGCCGTTGGGCCGTGGTCGTCAGGACATAATTGCAAGGCTGTTTGCGGTACTATTTGCGCGGAAACGCGAGTTCGCGGGTGCGTGCGATCATGGCAATTCGTACTTTTGAACAGTGGGTGAAAGGGATATTCGACCATCCGGTAGAAAAGCGTGCGTGGCACTGGGCTCCGGACGCGGATACGTGTGTGGAGCCGGATGCGACAAGAAATGTTCAATACCTGACTCGGCTATTCAGAGAGAGCGATCATGTCCTGCGCAGGTTCGACAACGACCAAGTGAATCAGGGTTTGAATATGATTGTTTTCATCGCTTGCAGCCAACATTCCGTCACGGTCATGGATGACAGTGTTGCATGGCCGGAGCGCCAAGCGTGCATCAATGCAATTTACGATGTATATGCCAAATGTTTTGCGTCGAGATGTGAAGAGGCGCTGGGTCATCGTGGCGAGGGGACAAATCCTCTTAATGTTGTCTGCTATATGTGGTGGGATTTGTTTCCTGCTTGGAGGAAATCAGGTGGTATGGCCGACAGCAAGTCCGCAGAGACGTGCTTAACGATCATGGAGCGATGCCTGACGATTCCGCATGATGCCTGTGTGGAAGGGGCTCTACATGGGCTAGGGCATTCGCACGGGAACTTTCCGAAGCGGGTGGAATCAATCATCGACCGATTTTTGAGAAGGCGCGATGGATTGCGTGCCGAATTGGTCTTGTATGCACGACGGGCGCGCGAGGGGAACATTCAATAGGGAGCGAGGGACGAAGAATCGTAATGTTGGTGATTGAAAGGAAGCGGATGCGATAAATTTTGCCGCTACGGGAGCGTAAAGAATTTATCGTCGCCACGGACGGAAATCAGATGCACACGGCTGGGAAACGGGGCTTTGGCAGGGTGCAGGAGCGTAGACTGTGGACGTGAGGATGGTGACGGAGCCGGTGCCGTTTTTGGCCTCTGGGTACGGGAGGGTTCCGATTTCGTTTGAGGTGAGAGAGAAATTTGAAGTGGAGGCGGTGGAGGGAGGGCTGAACGGGATGGGGATGCGGGTGGTGAAAGTCGAGCCGGGTTATCTGAAGGATTATGACGCGATTGCGGGGAGTCGGCCGGGGGATTGGGCGCAGAAATGGGATTTGAGCCGGTGGTGGATTTCTTCGGCGTACATGGGGAACGAACGAGTCGGCGGAGCGGTAGTGGCGTTTGACACGGCGGGGGTGGAGATGCTGGAAGGGAGAAAAGACCTGGCGGTGCTGTGGGATATTCGCGTGCGGCCCGATTACAGAAGGTATGGGGTGGGGACGAAAATCTTTCGAGCGGCGGAGGATTGGGCGCGGGGAAGGGGATGCAGGGAGATGAAAGTGGAGACGCAGAATATCAATGTGGGGGCGTGCCGGTTTTATGCGAGGCAGGGGTGTGTGTTGGTGGCGATCAACGCACGGGCGTATCCGGAATTGCCGGGGGAAGTGCAGTTGATGTGGTGCAAGGAATTGGGCGGGAATTTATGATAGAATGGTGATTATGTACGCAGTGGAAGTAGAGCAGGAAGTCGATGACCGCTGGATTGCGGAGGTGCCGGAACTGCCGGGTGTGATGGCATACGGCAAATCCCGTGAGGAGGCGGTGCGTCGCGCACAAGTATTATCCCTTCGAGTGTTGGCGGAGCGGCTGGAGCATGGGGAGCCGTTGCCGCAAGTTCAGGCGGTTTTTTCCATCGTGGCCTGAGCATGGCGCAGTGGCCGTCAACGCGGGCAGACCGGATTTTAGCGGCTTTGCTACGGATCGGGGATCGGATGGACGATCAAGCGCCAAAGCGGATCACATCGAACACTGAAGCGTGAGGGGTGAGCGGATTACGTTTTTGCATTTCATGAAGGAGAAGAGATTGGGCCGCGCATGCTGGCGCGCATTGCCAAAAGAACGGGGCTGATGCCTTCCGATTTATAACGCGTTGAATAGGTTATCGGTCCTTTGCGATGGCGGCTCGTGGTTTGTGTCGCAATGATTTCGTCGAATGAGAGTTGGAGGGCATAATGGCGGGTGATGGCGAAACGAGGACGTAATAGCGGCAAGCGAAGTGGAGGATTGGGGCCGGAGAGCGCGACGGCATCCATCGGGGCGACGCAGGCGCCTGGAGTGGGGCCGGAGCGCGCGACGGAGGAAGTTGTGGGGGGAGCGGCGACATCGCTGTTGTTTGAGATTGCGTGGGAAGTGTGTTGGCAGTTGGGGGGAATCTACACGGTGCTCAGGTCCAAGGCGCCGACGATGCTTCAGCGGTGGGGGGAGCGGTATTTCCTGATTGGGCCTTACAACCCGCAGACAGCGGCGGTGGAGTTTGAAGAGCAGCCGACGGAGGGGTTTATTCGGCGGACGCTGGATCGATTGCGGGCGGCGGGGATTGGATGTCATTTTGGGAGGTGGCTGATTCCCGGAAGGCCGCGGGTGATTTTGCTGGATTACCGCGGGCGGTTTGGGCGATTGCACGAGGATAAATATCTGCTGTGGAAGGATCATGGGATCGGCACGGTGGCGGACGATGGGGAAGTGAATGAGGTGGTGGCGTTCGGGTTTACCGTCAGCGATTTTTTTGAGGCGCTGACGGCGGAGATCGGTGGGGATAACCAACATCCAGCGGTGATCGCGCATTTTCATGAATGGATGGCGGGAGTGGCGGTGCCGCGGATCGCGCATTTGCAGTTGCCGATCTCGAAGGTGTTCACGACGCACGCGACACTGCTGGGCAGGTATCTGGCGAGCGACAGCCCGGATTTTTACAACCATCTGCCGTTCATTAACGCGGATGAGCAGGCGGGGAAATACAACATTTACCCGCGGTTTGCGATCGAGCGGGCAGCGGCGCACGCATCGACGGTGTTCACGACGGTGAGCCAGGTCACGAGCTATGAGGCGGAAAAACTGCTAGGGCGGCAGCCGGATTTGATATTGCCCAACGGGCTGAATTTGCACCGGTTCGCGGCGATTCATGAGTTTCAGAATCTGCATCGGGAATATAAGGAAACGATCCACGAATTTGTGATGGGGCATTTTTTCCCAGCGTATACGTTCGATCTGGAGCGGACGCTGTATCTGTTCACCAGCGGGAGGTACGAATATCGCAATAAGGGGATGGATCTGTTCATCGAAGCGCTGCACCGGCTGAATATCCGGCTGAAAGAGTTTCCGGATCGGCCGACGATCGTGGCGTTCATCGTGACCAAGGCGGCGACGCGGAACATCAACGTGGGCGTGCTTCAGAGCCAATCGATGTTCGACGAACTACGCAAGACGTGCGAGCAGATCGAGGAGCAAATAGGCCGACGGCTGGTGCGCAGCGCGGCGATGGGTCGGATCGCGGGACAGGGGGAATTGCTGGATGAGGACGACGGGGTGAGGCTCAAGCAGGCAATTCACGCGTGGAGAAATGGGCGGCAGCCGCCGATCATCACGCACGATCTGATGGATGAGGGGAGCGATCCGGTGTTGCAGCATCTTCGGCATCGGCAATTGTTCAACGCGCCGGATGATCCGGTGAAGGTGATATTTCACCCGCAGTTTGTGACGGCGACGAGCCCGTTGATCAGCCTGGATTACGAGCAGTTTGTGCGCGGGTGTCATCTGGGGATTTTTCCGAGTTACTATGAGCCGTGGGGGTATACGCCGATGGAGTGCGCGGCGCTGGGGGTGCCGGCGGTAACGACGGATTTGAGCGGGTTTGGGGCGTATATTCAGCGGTATGTGCCGGATTATGCGACAGAGGGGATCGCGGTACTGAACCGGCGGACGCGGGGGTTTGACGATGCAGTGAATGAGCTGACGGATTATCTGGTGCGATTCGTGCAGATGGGACAGAGGCAACGGATCGAGCTAAGAAATCGCGTGGAGCGATTGAGCGAGATGTTTGATTGGTCGGAGCTGGTGCAACATTACAACGAGGCACATGATTTGGCGCTGTCGAGGGGCGGGGCGAGGAGGCCGGGGACGTTGGAGGTGAGGGTGGTTTAGGATCGTGGGGATTCATTTTTCACCGCAGGGAGCGCGGAGAAAATACCGAATTCATTTTTAGCCACAGATGGAAATCAGATTAACACGGATAGAAAAAGAGAATCGCGATGGCGCGAAGAATTTGGAATTTCAGATTGAAATTTCTGAAATGAAACGGGATTTTTAATTTATTTCTCGGAGCTCTCGGCGTCCTTGTATGTTCCCAAAACATGTAGGAAGTGGTTCAATTTGCAAGAGTGCT